>JAPKZY010000028.1 GCA_026393535.1 Actinomycetota bacterium
TTATTTTTCTACAGATCGATTTGATTTCCGAATTGTGGATAGCCCAACTGAACTACATGACATGATCAAATTGCGGAATGCCGAGAACAATAAGTCACGGGTAGTTGCTGGGTATTGCTGGGATTGGATCAGCAAGAAGAAGTCTTCAACTGAACTTGATATCAAGTTTCCAGATTATGGATTTGAAGCAAAGTGGAATCTAGACACTCCAGGAGATGCATGGATAATTCGTCTTGATTCTGTTGACGAAGTTGGTTGCATACACACTTGTCAGGGGCTCGAAATGGATTACGTAGGAGTCATTATTGGCCCTGACCTTGTATTCGAAAGTGGTGAATTGGTCACGGTTCCAGCAGCGCGCGCAAAAACTGATAAGTCGTTGCACGGTTACATCAAAGAGATGAAAGAGAACCCTGTGCTTGCATCCGCCAAAGCAGACGAGATTATTCGCAACACATATCGCACCTTGATGAGTCGCGGGATGAAGGGTTGTTATGTGTATTTCTCTGACCATTCCACGGCTCAATACTTCAAGAATCTAATTCCCACCACAGCAAAGGATGATTAAAGATGGAACGCAACATTATTCAAGAATTGACACGGGAGATACGTGAATTTGCCGATGCCCGAGATTGGCAAAAGTTTCATACCCCTAAGAATTTGGCGATGGCTATTGCTGGCGAGGCTGGCGAGCTAGCTGCGGAGTTTCAATGGCTAACTCCAGAGGAGTCAATGGAGAATTCGTTGTCGCGAGATCAGAGAAAAGCTATTGAACTCGAGATTGCAGATGTTCAGATATATCTGCTTCGGTTGGCAGACGTCCTGAATGTGGACATACCGGAAGTTGTGCGTGAAAAAATACAGATCAATAACGATCGGTTTTGAGCCTCAGCTGTAATCGATAGCGGAGAATTCGCTGATCTTGTCGAGTCTGTGTTGTGCGTCGATGAGACGTACTGTGCCGCTGCGGGAACGCATTACCAAGCTTTGTGTGTGTACGAGGCCGGGAGTGAAGCGAACGCCCTGAAGAAGTTCGCCATCGGTTACTCCAGTTGCAGCGAAGAAGCAGTTATCGCCTTGTACCAAGTCATCTGTGAGCAAAATGCGACTGAGGTCGTAACCCTGAGCAATCGCTGCCTCGCGTTCTTCGTCACTGCGTGGCCATAGGCGGGCTTGAATTTCGCCACCCATGCACTTAAGTGCAGCAGCTGCGACAACGCCTTCAGGTGTTCCACCGATTCCGAACATGACGTCGACTCCAGCGTTGGGCCATGCAGTTGCAATTGCCGAGAAAATGTCACCGTCGGAGATGAGTTTGATGCGCGCACCGGAGGCACGTACTTCTTCAATGAGGTCGTCATGGCGAGGGCGCTCAAGGATCATGACTGTTAAGTCGCGAACGCTTTCACCCTTTGCTTTGGCAATCCATTTGAGGTTCTGGGTAGGAGTTGCGGTGATGTCGATAGAGCCAACAGCACTCGGGCCAACGGCGATTTTTTGCATATAGAAACATGGGCCCGGATCAAACATGGTCCCGCGGTCAGATACAGCGATCACTGAGATTGCATTGCCTTTGCCTGATGCTGTGAGTGAGGTGCCGTCAATTGGGTCTACTGCAACGTCTGTATCTGGCTTCGAGCCGTCGCCGACAAGTTCGCCATTGAACAACATGGGCGCTTCGTCTTTTTCTCCTTCACCAATAACGACAATGCCGCTCATGGGCACGGTGCTGAGAACCATGCGCATGGCATCCACTGCGGCGCCGTCGGCACCCATTTTGTCTCCGCGGCCGACCCAGCGACTAGCTGCCATGGCAGCAGATTCGGTGGTGCGTACGAGTTCGAGGGCGAGGTTGCGGTCTGGGCGTTCAGTAGTCATCACGTACAAACCTAGTGCCCTGACTAACCTGCGTTCGTGTCCGTTCTGCCGATCCAACTGTGTCTTCCCGGTGTCGAGATTACTGATGTTCTGGTGCGCCCTGGGGGCCAATGGGTGTCAGGGGTTGTCTCAGACGGTGCCTCCGCCGTTCTGCGGATGTGGGCGGTCGATGGCAGTGCTGTGGTTGATCTCTTTTCTGATGCCCCCTCGCGTGGTCGTGGACTGTCTGGTGGGGTGCATGTGTGGTCCGATGATGGGGACATTGCTTATGTGACAACTGACGCGCGGGGCATTGTGGAAATCAATCTCCGAAATGATGTAGTGGCGCAGGAGAGATCATTGGCGTTTGATGCATCTCGGTCGTGGTCGACTCCTGCAATTGACTACATGAATCGAACAGTGTTTGCCATTGCCGACTGGAAAGAGTTGTGGGGATGCGAGATAACAGACGGTGTGCCGTTTGTAGCGCATAGTGATTCAGATTTTGCACTTGATGCAATTGCTGGCGTTGACGGAAGTTGCATTGTGTGGAACAGGCCTGACATGGCGTGGACCCGAAGTGCTTCATACCCTGAACGAGTCGTGGAGGGAATTGCTGTGCAACAAGCACGTTTTTCTCGAAACAAAGAATCTTTCGGTTTTATTGATGATTCCACTGGTGTAGCAAATGTGCACATTCTGGGCGACCAGATTGTTGACCCGAATATCTCCATCATTGACCATTGCGAACATGGCGCACCAACCTGGGGGCCAGGGCAACGCACATGGTGTTTCAACACTGATGGCACGCGCGTTGCATACACACGTAATGAAGACGGGTATTCATCGTTATGGGTGTTTGACAGAGTGACAGGTTCTCGCCATCGCATTGGGCAAGGAGTTCATGGGTGTTTGTCGTGGGAAGGCAACACGCTTGCTGCAGTGCGCACTGGGGCGCGCACGCCTCAACAGGTAGTGGTGTATCACCTGAATAATTTGCTTGAACCTCGGCGCACGGTGTTGGTGCGCCCAGCTGACGCGCGATGGTTTGAAAATGAAATTGACGTAGAACTTGTAGAGCCAACGGTTGAACTCGCCCCGGGAGACGTAGAGGTGCCATATCGCTTGTATCGGGCGCATCGTCCACATGGTGGATTGATTTGCTGGGTGCATGGCGGGCCAAATGATCAATGGCAAGTGACATTTCGCAGTCAATTCACATATTGGTTATCTCGTGGGTTTTCTATCGCAGTTGTTGACCATCGCGGTTCTTCCGGTCACGGTCGCGATTTCATGATGAGTCTGAATGGTCATTGGGGCGAATACGACGCTCTTGATACTGCGAATGTGTTGCGACATCTACAGAGCGTGCATGGGTTCTCTTCTGCAACAACAGTCGTAATGGGCGGTAGTGCTGGCGGGTTGACCGCACTGAACACAGCTATCAGTGATGCGTCGCTGTGCGCAGGGGTTGTGGTGAAGTACCCAGTAGTTGATCTTGTTGCCATGTTGCACAGTGACGACCCATTTGAAGGTCATTACATGCCGGCACTGATTGGCTCTGAAGAGCAAGCGGAGCTGCGTTCACCGCATAACAGTGCCGCAGCCCTGAGGGGTACACCGATACTTGTGTTTCACGGGGATCAGGATCATTCGGTTCCTCTATTTCATTCGGAACGGCTGCGAGACACCATAGAGGCAGTGGGTGGAAACATTCAATGGGAAGTATTTGCGGGGGAGGGTCACGGGTTTCGTAACCCTGCCAATATCGCTCGAGAATTTGCTGTGACTGAAGAGTTCCTTTACTCCCTGATGAAGAACGCAAGATAGCGTTTACATCATGCTGCTCGCTGAGTTTGAGATCTTTCACTCACGCCCCATTGCTCCCACGCGACGGTTAGCGCTTGGACGACTGCTCTTGCCGGTGGAGCCCGCGCCCGGATTTGGTGGCATCTTGCTTGGCGCCGTGCTTGCTGTACATGCAGCGGATGTAGATGAAGATTTCATTCCAGATCTGCAGCGTTTGTTACTAGAGATTGAACGCGACTCACGCGTGGTGCAACCGCGACTACGACATCGTTTTCAAGTTGACCGCCACGGGTTGGCGTACAGCACACACCGAATGACCAGCGTGAATGATTCGATCGAGTTTGAATTTCAGAACAACGGAAATGCATTGCAACAAGCTCTTGGTGCCATTTATGCACTAGAGCGTCTTGACATTGGTATTCGTCAACAGTTAGTGCCCGTCATGCTGCGGGCGATGAAATGGCGCGGACCAATTGGTCCTTCCTTTATTGAGTATTTGGCTGGCACAAAGGTGTCATCAATTTCGGCATTGGCAGACCCTCGCGCGTGGGCTTTGGAAACTCTTGGTTTTCCTGGTGGCACTGTGAAGCCTGGAAAACGAGACATCATGGCGCATTATCGCGCCAGTGTGCGGCGTGCGCATCCTGATCATGGCGGCAATGAAACCGATGCAAGCAAATTGATTATTGACATTACTGAGGCTCGTCGCGTGTTGCTTGAGGCGTTGTGACTTCCATTGCCGGAGTCGTTTTATTTCCGGGTGCAGGTTCATCGTCGACACACTCATCATTAGTAGCAATGCACGATGCACTGTCACCGTTGCCGGTTGCTAGGCACGATTTTCCGTATCGTCTTGCGGGAAAACCATTTCCCGACACAGAACCTGTGCTTATTGCGTGCGTCAAGGAACATGTGCGTGCTTTCGCTACATCATTAGATGTATCTACTTCACAGATTGTCATTGGTGGGCGGTCGATGGGTGGCCGTATGTGCTCAATGGCTGTTGCCGATGTGGCAGATCCATTATTGGTTGCGGGGCTCGTACTGGTGTCATACCCGTTACATCCGCCAAAGAAGCCAGATACTTTGCGCATTGAACATTTGCCGCGTGTCTCTGTTCCGACACTATGTGTCAGTGGAACAATAGATAATTTCGGCACACCACAAGAACTAGAAGATGCGTTCGCTGTGGTTCCCGGTGTCGTTACCTGGAGTTGGGTTGACAATGGTCGCCATGAATTAGCAAAGGCTGATGCTGAAGTTGCGCAACGTATTGCAGCCTGGGTGACGGCGCTTTAGAAATCGTGCGAGATCTCATCGAGATCGCGGTGGGCTGTTTCGGGGTAGCGAAACCACACAATGAGAGAGGCAATGACCGGGCCTGTAACGAGGCACAGCATCACAGTTCCGTATGACAATCCGGAATCTAAGACAAAGCCGGCGCCAACTAATCCGACAATCCCGCCAAATAAAGCAGAGGTCATGATGATTCCACCCGCCATTCCGCGAGACCCTGTGGGGAATAACTCTCCTCGGTACACGGCAAGTGCTGGATAGGAAATTCCAAAGGCAAGGCCCCCTGCAATTGCAAATAGCCACATGGTTGCGCCAGATGTGCAGAAGGAAAGAGCCAAGAGAAACGCTCCGATAGGGACCAAAGTGGCCCCGATGATGCGCCGGCCTTTTTCATCTGCGATGTGTCCACCAATAATGAGTCCGAGTGACGCAGGTGAAGACGTCGCAACGGTGAAGAGTGCAACGAGTGCTGCGGAATACCCACGGTCATCTTTCAAATATCTATTCTGAAAAATCGACACCGTTGCGATGTACATATTTGTCAGAAACACGACTGAGCAAATGCGGCCAAGATGCCCGTGAAATACTGACGACAGTTTTATGCGAAGCACCACGGCCTGTTTCTGGTGCTTGGTAAATCGTTCTGATTCGGGCAACCACTTCGTGAGCGCCACGGCTACAAGTACCCACACGAGAGCTACAAGATAGATAAGCCTCCATGAAGTGGGGCCACGATCTGCCAACGGAAGTGAACTAACAGCAATGCCTCCACCTATTCCGCTGACGACTGCGAGAAGACCAGTTGCGTATGCACGTGTATTGCGCGGCATTTCTTCCAGTGCAACTACTGCAATCAAGATGTCAAGCGTGAGACCTAGCGGGCGTCCAATTGCTTGTGTGCCCACAAGAAAAATGTACGACGGTGCGATAGCTCCGAGTGCTGACACCAACGGTGCCGCCCACGCCATTGCGATCATCACAGGACGTCTGCCGTATTTGTCAGCCAACGCGACAAGTGGCAAACAAATCACGATGCCGAACCTCACAACAGATGCGCCGATTCCCTGACCTGATTGTGAGACGTTGAATTCATCGGCGGCAAACGCAACTGTCTGGGTGAACAGGGTGTTGATGAATGCTGCTGACATTGATGCCAGGCCCACCAAAACCAGAATTTGGCGTTGGCGAGGGGACAAATCTTCAGTCGGCTTTGCCCATCGGGGTAGGCGTCTCAGCAGAAGTTTTCCGTTCAAGGCCACCGCGGGAGCATACTGATAGTCATGTCCATTGGTTTGAATCAGCGCGAGGGCGATGTCATCGTTGTTGCACAGAGCGGCCCATTGGCTGGCGAAGTGGTTGTACCAGGTGCCAAAAACTCGGTTCTCAAACTGATGGCGGCTGCGTTGTTGGCAGATGGCAGATACACATTGACCAATGTTCCGGTCATTGAAGACGTCGTCATCATGGCCGACTTACTACGTGCCGTTGGGCTTGAGATCACCATGTCGCCAGCACCCGCAGGTGAGACCGGCCAGCATCTGTCAATTTATAACTCTGGCGCAATTACACCCGTTGCTCCGTTTGAACTAGCCGACCGCATTCGAGCCTCGGTGAATCTTGTTGGCCCACTGCTCGGCCGCTTCGGCACAATTGATATTGCGCTTCCTGGTGGCGATGACTTTGGTGGCCGGCCAATCGACATGCACTTGCGCGGTCTTGAAGCAATGGGTGCAGAATTCGAAACGTCATCTGAAGGAATCGTTGGGCGATGCGCTCGCCTGGTTGGTGCCGAAGTAGTTTTCGATTTCCCCAGCGTGGGCGCAACCGAAAATGTCTTGATGGCAGCAGTTGTTGCAGATGGCGTCACAACTATTCGTAATGCTGCACGTGAACCAGAAATTGCAGACTTGTGCAACATGTTGCGCAAAATGGGGTGCCGCATCGATGGAATTGGCACGGCAACATTGACTATTACAGGTGTTGCTCCGTCTTCATTGCAGCCAGTTACCCATGAAGTAGTCACTGATCGTGTGCAGTCAGCTACGTACATCGCTGCCGTTGGTATGTGTGGCGGAACTATTCGTGTGGCGCGGGCAAATGCTCAACACATGGGCATGATGCTGACTCGTTTTACCGACATGGGCATGATCTTTGACATTGACGACGAGGGCATCACCGCTACAGCACCAGACAGATTGATATCGGTTGATGTCTCCACGTTGCCGTATCCGGGTGTTGCCACCGATTACAAACCACTAGTGGTGGCCATGTTGTCCATGGCACACGGAGTCGGAATAGTTACCGAGAATTTGTATCCGGGCCGATTCCGTTATGTTGACGAATTACGTGCACTGGGAGCCAACATAGAGATTGATGGCCATCATGCAGTTGTGCGTGGAGTAGAACATCTCACTGGCGCCACCGTGGTTGCGCCTGACATTCGTGCCGGTGCAGCACTTGTTGTCGCAGGTCTCGCAGCTTCTGGAATTACGGAAATTGGCGATGTGTTCCACATTGATCGTGGGTATGACGACATTGTGGGTCGTCTCAGTGCTTTGGGTGCCTCAATTAGTCGGGTTCGACCTGAGTCGTAGCCTCAGGCGGGGTCAATTTCTTGGCACGCGAATTTGCGAGCCGTAAAAGACCAAAAATGAGGGCAATGGGCACGAGGGCATACAGCAACTCGTCCCACCCACCTTGATGAGCGAACATGATGTCAGCGTAGGCTGTAACCATGTCAATGCGCCAACAGGTAGAAGAAACCATCGTGGTCATCAGGCCAGCTCTTCAGGCCGACGGCGGAGACATCGTGTTGCATGATGTCAATGAAGAGACCGGCGTCATCTCAGTGGAGCTAGTCGGAGCCTGCACAACATGTCCTGCTTCCGACCAGACTCTCAAGGCTGGTATCGAACGCATTATGAAAGACCGCATCGACGGGGTCACCGAGGTCGTGCAGGTCGTCTAAGTGAGCCGTCGCACTCTTAGCCCCGAACAACTTTTTACCGCCGCATGTGATGGCGATCGCGCAGCACTTGCTCGTGTCTTGTCATTACTCGAACGTGGTGATGCTGTGGCACGTGAAGTTGGAAGGCTTGCCTACAAGCGCAGTGGCTCTGGCTACACAGTTGGTATCACAGGGGCTCCTGGCGCCGGAAAGAGCACACTCACTAGTTCGCTCATCACGCACTTGCGCAAACAAGATCTTGAAATTGCGGTTCTCGCAATCGACCCATCATCGCCATTCACGGGCGGCGCAATCTTGGGTGACCGCGTTCGTATGCAAGATCACGCAACAGACCCCGGTGTCTTTATTCGTTCCATGGCAACACGAGGGCACCTTGGTGGTTTGTCGCTGTCAACGCCCGAGGCAATTCGCATGCTTGATGCAGTAGGCCGCCAATGGATTTTGGTCGAAACCGTTGGTGTTGGGCAAGTAGAAGTTGAAATTGCTGGCAAGGCAGACACCACTGTTGTTGTGTTGAACCCAGGCTGGGGCGATTCGGTGCAAGCAAACAAAGCCGGCCTCATGGAAATTGCAGATGTGTTCGTTATCAACAAAGCAGATCGCAAAGGCGTACAAGAAACTCAGCGCGACATTGAACAAATGTTGGAACTGTCTGATCTTGCCCACGAAGCGTGGCACCCACCAATCGTTGCCACTATCGGCAACACCGGCGAAGGTGTTCCAGAAATGTGGGATGCGGTGTTAGAACATCGCGCCACAATTGAATCCTCAGGAGTGTTGAAGTCTCGTCGTGAATTTCGGTTGCGCGCCGAACTGCGTGAAATTGTTGCACGTCGTCTTGAATTGAAAGCTCGTGAAATTCTTAGCGGAGACCATTGGGATGGTCTGCAGGAGCAGGTTCTGAATCACCTTCTTGATCCGTGGTCGGCCGCTGATGAAATGTTGCGCGGAGTAGGAGCCTGAAATGTCTAATGAATCTTTAGTCCTTATAGATCGCCGTAGTGATGGGGTTGCTGTCGTCACGTTGAACTCGCCCAAAGTAAATGCGCTGTCAACAGCGCTTCTCGCACGACTTCATGATGTAGCACGTGAACTCACAAGTAACCCTGCAGGTGCAGTTGTTATTACAGGCGGCGACCGTTTGTTCGCTGCTGGCGCAGACATTTCAGAGTTCGGCGGCCCGTCTGAAGCCAAAACAATTGGCGCAGCTTTTCATGCTGCGTTGAATGCTGTTGCTGCATTGCCATGTTTCACCATTGCTGCTGTCAGTGGCTATGCGCTTGGCGGTGGTTGTGAATTGTCAATGGCGTGCGATTATCGCATCGCATCAACAAAAGCAGTATTCGGACAACCTGAGATTCTGCTTGGCATTATTCCGGGCGGTGGTGGAACACAACGTCTTCCACGGTTGGTGGGCGCAAGTAGGGCCAAAGATATCATGGCGACAGGTCGGCAAGTAAAGGCCGAAGAAGCACTTGCTATCGGACTAGCTAATGAACTGGTGGAACCAGATGCGCTGATGACGCGCGCACTTGAACTGGCAAGCACAATTGCATCTGGCGCAACAGTCGCAACA
>JAPKZY010000020.1 GCA_026393535.1 Actinomycetota bacterium
CGCTAGCCGTTCGAGAGCGCGTGTGTTTGAACTATTAGAAGAACCGATGATGACAAACGCGTCGACAGTGCTCGCTATCGAAATGAGTGCTGTTTGTCTGTTCGTTGTTGCGAAACATAAATCACTTTTACCTGGAGTCCAAACATCTGGAAATCTGTTGCGCACATGAACAGCAATTTCATTCCATTCTCTGTGCGACAAGGTTGTTTGCGCAAGCATTGCGACATTGGTATCAAATTGGGGTAGCGCTTCTACTTCTTCTAACGATTGGACTCGCGAGATAGAGGCAGGGGCAACCGCCATCGTGCCCACAGCTTCTTCGTGACCCTCATGACCGATGTAGACGATGTGATAACCCTTAGCCGCGCGAGTCTTTACTTCATGATGCACTTTTGTTACTAGGGGACAGACTGCGTCGACTACATAACTGCCGCGTGATCGAGCTGCTGCAACAATCTCTGGGGCTGAACCATGTGCTGACAACATAATTGGCGATCCGATGGGAACGTCCTCAATTGAGTCGACAAACACCACGCCTTGTGCGGTAAAACGGTCGACCACAATCTTGTTGTGCACGATTTCGTGGTAGCAGTACACGGGTTCATCGAACGAACGGACCATCCACGCCAGCGCTTTGATAGCCATTTCGACACCAGCGCAGAAGCCCCTGGGAGAGGCGAGAAGTACCTTGTCGACGGTCATATACCCTCCACAGACTACCGAGAGTGCTCAGCGGTAGCCTGCAGGGGTGAATTCATCCGCCGATACCCTCCCGCAGATTGCGGCAATTGACCGCTCTTCGGCGGCATTTCGGGTCGGCCTGATGGTCGGTGACCGAGTGATGTGTGTCAATGGGGTGGTTCCGCGCGACATCTTGGAATGGCAACGGTTGGTCGAATCTGACGAAGTTGATATCAGTGTTCTTCGAGGTCGCGAAACCCTTGAGTTTGACTTGGCTCGACAGCCGGGCGAACCACTGGGAGTTTCAATCTCGAGTGCAGTGTTTGATCGAATTCACACATGCGACAACCATTGTGAGTTCTGTTTCATCTATCAACTGCCGAAGGGTATGCGCCGCAGTTTATATATGAAGGACGACGATTATCGTTTGAGTTTCCTCTTTGGGAATTTCACCACCATGACTCGTTTTACGGAAGCTGACCTTGAGCGTGTAATTGACGAACGCCTTTCTCCTCTATATGTGAGTATTCATTCGCCAGACCCACATGTTCGGTCTGACATGTTGCGAAATGTTCGTGGTGGGTTCAGTCTGCGTTGGATGAAGGTGCTGCTTGACAATGACATTCAGATTCGTGCTCAGATTGTTTTGTGTCCCGGAGTTAATGATGCAGAAGTGCTTGAGTCGACTCTTGCTGGGCTTTTAGAGCAGTACCCGACACTTGAGTCAATCGCCATTGTTCCACTTGGGTTGTCTCGATTCAATTCCGAAGATCGCATGCGCGTTCATACTCAAAGAGAAGCTGAACAGGTCATAGAGACGGTATCTAAGTGGCAAGCTCGTTATGTTCGCGCCATTGGGTGTCAACCAATTCATTTGGCTGACGAATTTTATTTGGTAGCGCAAAAGCCTGTACCCGAAGCTTCGCACTACGGCGAATTCCCAATGTTGGAAGACGGAGTCGGTCTTGTTCGTTCATTCCTTGATTCTTTCGACGGTTTTGGCCCTGATTTGATGGGCAAGCAAGCTGGTTTCTTTGCATCTGTAGATGTTGCTTCTCCAACTGATTACGTTCGCGTGGTAAATCCTGCAGCTGATACTGGCTTGCGGTCATCCGTTTCTGTTCCCGTGTCTCTGCGCGTACGAAAGCAGGTAGTTGATAAACCCGTAGCGATTGTCACCGGTTCGTATGGTGCAACAGTTATGCGTAATGCGTTGCTCGAACAAAGTTTTGACGATGTCTCCGTTCTTGAAGTGAAGAATCTCTACTTTGGTGGCAACACCGCAGTAGCCGGACTGATGACTTTTGAAGATATTCATCGGGTCTTGTCTGAAGACAAGGGCGCCCATGTTTATTTGCTTCCCGATGTTTGTCTGAATGACGGGGTTTTCCTTGATGGCGGGTCTATCGAAGACCTTCACCGTGAATTCGATGTTGAAGTTTTACCGACTAGTGGAAGTTCACTACGAGATCGGCTTGAATCAGCCAAAAGAGAGGTTTCTCATGTCTGACGAAGAGAAAGTCATATTTCCCAGTGTTGTAATTGTTGGTCGTCCCAATGTTGGCAAAAGCACATGGTTTAACCGCGTCATCGGAGAGCAAGCTGCAATCGTCGAAGACCGACCTGGAATCACGCGAGATAGACACCCGCATATGGCCTCGTGGCTTGGTATTGAATTCTGGATTGTGGACACTGGTGGTTGGATGCCAAGTGGAAGCGAACTTGACGACAAAGTAAGTCGGCAAGTGGAAGAAGCCGTCCGCGAAGCTGACCT
>JAPKZY010000059.1 GCA_026393535.1 Actinomycetota bacterium
TGCATAGTGACGATTAGCTGTTTCATATTCAATATGAGCAATAGAAATCGTGATACCACGAGCTTTTTCTTCAGGAGCTTTGTCGATCTGATCAAACGGGGTGTACTCAGCCAACCCACGATCAGCCAACGTCTTTGAAATAGCCGCGGTCAATGTGGTCTTGCCATGGTCAATATGACCCATGGTTCCGATGTTTACGTGTGGCTTATTACGCTCAAACTTTGCTTTGCTCATGACTCATTTTCGTTTCGGTGTTGGTGTTGGTGGGTTGTCAATGTTCTATGAAGAAGGTCTTTGGCTATTCGCCGCGGACTCGCTTCACGATCTCGGTTGCGATTACCTCAGGTACCTGCTGGTACGAGTGGAACTGCATCGTGTAGGTGGCACGCCCCTGGGTGCGTGACCGAAGGTCTGTACTGTATCCAAACATCTCGGAAAGCGGAACCTGAGAACGCACCACTTGGGTGTTTCCGCGGGCTTCCATGCCTTCGATACGTCCGCGACGGCTGCTGAGGTCTCCCATCACGTCGCCCATGTACTCATCAGGAGTCACTACTTCTACTGCCATGATTGGCTCGAGGAGGACTGGACGAGCCGCTTCAGCGGCTTTCTTGAATGCCATCTGACCGGCAATCTTGAAGGCCATTTCGCTTGAGTCAACGTCGTGGTACTGGCCGTCCATCAAGCTGACGCGAACGTCCACTGTGGGGTAACCGGCAAGAACACCGTTGTCGAGGGCTGCTTGGATTCCTTGGTTGGTTGGCTGGATGTATTCGCGAGGAATACGGCCACCAGTGACCTTGTCAACGAATTCGTATCCGCTGCCAGGGCCAGTTGGCTCGACAGTGATCTTTACAACTGCGAACTGACCAGAACCACCGGACTGCTTGATGTGACGATATTCAACAGACTCGACGGTCTTTGTAATTGTTTCGCGGTATGCAACTTGTGGCTTACCAACAGTTGCATCAACGTTGAATTCACGTTGCATACGGTCAACAAGGATTTCAAGGTGAAGCTCACCCATTCCTGAGATAACAGTCTGGTTTGTTTCTTCGTCTGTACGAACGCGGAACGTTGGGTCTTCGTCTGACAATGACTTCAAGGCCTTACCAAGTTTGTCTTGGTCGTCCTTGGTCTTTGGTTCGATAGCAACGTGGATAACTGGCTCTGGGAATTCCATGCGCTCAAGAATGATGAGGTTGTTGCGGTCACACAGAGTGTCACCAGTGGTGGTTTCTTTGAAACCAAGTCCGGCAACGATGTCTCCGGCCATTGCAACATCAAGATCTTCGCGCTGGTTTGCGTGCATCAACAAAATACGACCAAGGCGCTCTTTGCGCTCTTTGGTGCTGTTGTACACCTCGTCACCTTTATTGATGGTTCCGGAGTACACACGGAAGTATGTGAGCTTGCCGAATGGGTCAGCAACAATCTTGAATGCGAGTGCAGCGAATGGGCCGTTCTCGTCTGCAGGACGAGACAATTGCTCGTCACCCTTTGCATTGGTACCAGTAGCTGCCTGAATATCTAACGGGCTTGGCAAGAAGTCAATAACGGCGTCAAGCATTGGCTGAACACCCTTGTTCTTGAATGCTGAACCACACAAGATAGGTACGAAGTCAAACGCAAGAGTTCCGGCGCGCAACGCCTTCTTGATGTCGTCTTGAGTGATCTCTTCGTTGGCAAGATACTTTTCCATGAACTCGTCATCAGAACCGGCAATAACTTCAAGAAGTTCTGCGCGGTATGAATTTGCTTCATCGATTTGATCTGCAGGAATGTCTATTTCGTCCCACTTGGCGCCGAGTTCCTCGTCTTGCCAAATAAGAGCTTTCATCTTCACGATGTCAATAAGACCAATAAATGGCTTATTTGATTCTGGACCACCAGCACCGACTGGAATTTGAATGACTGCAGGAACTGCTTGAAGGCGTTCTCTCACCATGTCAACTGTTCGGTAGAAGTTTGCACCAATTCGGTCCATCTTGTTGATGAAACACATACGAGGAACTTTGTACTTGTTGGCCTGGCGCCACACTGTTTCTGTTTGTGGCTCAACACCAGCAACAGAGTCGAATACGGTGACAGCACCGTCAAGCACGCGCAGTGAACGCTCTACTTCAATGGTGAAGTCAACGTGGCCTGGTGTGTCGATGATGTTGATGCGGTGGTCGTCCCAGATGCAAGTGGTTGCAGCAGATGTGATGGTGATGCCACGCTCTTGCTCTTGAGCCATATGGTCCATGGTTGCTGCACCGTCGTGCACCTCACCGATCTTGTAGCTCTTACCTGTGTAGAAAAGGATGCGCTCTGTAGTTGTTGTTTTACCAGCATCGATGTGGGCCATGATGCCGATGTTGCGAGTGCGGTCGAGTGGAAATGCACGCTTGGCCATTTGAGTTCACATTGTTTTTGCGGGGGTCGGTAGGGATAAAGAGTTATTGAATACAGGAGCGCACCTCAGTGAAACTGGCGGTGCGCTCTTGTGATTGATCGGTTGTGGGGGTGCGTAACTACCAGCGGTAGTGCGCGAAAGCCTTGTTG
>JAPKZY010000037.1 GCA_026393535.1 Actinomycetota bacterium
GTCAATGCACTGTCTACTGCGCTTCTGGCACGTCTTCATGATGTTGCACGTGAACTCACTAGTAATCCGGCAGGTGCTGTTGTGATCACGGGTGGCGACCGTTTGTTTGCTGCTGGCGCAGATATTTCAGAGTTCGGTGGTCCATCTGAAGCCAAAACAATCGGTGCAGCTTTTCACGCCGCATTGAATGCAGTTGCAGCAATTCCTTCGTTCACCATTGCTGCCGTAAGCGGTTATGCGCTTGGTGGCGGTTGCGAATTGTCAATGTCATGCGATTATCGCATTGCGTCAACGAAAGCAGTCTTCGGACAACCTGAGATTCTGCTTGGCATTATTCCGGGCGGTGGTGGAACACAACGTCTTCCACGGTTGGTGGGCGCAAGTAGGGCCAAAGAAATCATGGCGACAGGTCGGCAAGTAAAGGCCGAAGAAGCACTTGCTATCGGACTAGCTAATGAACTGGTGGAACCAGATGCGCTGATGACGCGCGCACTTGAACTGGCAAGCACAATTGCATCTGGCGCAACAGTCGCAACAGGCAAGCACAATTGCATCTGGCGCAACAGTCGCAACACGACTAATCAAACAGGCAGTTGACCAGGGTATTGAAACTGATCTGGCATCAGGTCTTTCACTAGAACTGCAGTTGTTTGAAGAGGTATTTCATTCTGACGATAGTCACATTGGCGTCGCCAGCTTCCTCGAACACGGACCAGGCAAAGCCACCTTCACTGGCAAATAGTTCATGCATCATTTTCGTGCACCGGATGCGCGTCGTTTCATCTCGGCATCATTAATGATCGGCATTGCATTCGTAATTTTTGGTGCTTCATTCGGCGTGTTGTCAGTTTCTGCAGGCGCATCTGTTGCCCAAACGTGCGCGATGTCTTTGCTTGTTTTTACTGGTGCATCACAAATGTCTGCGGTTAGCGTTCTTGCTTCAGGCGGAACAGTTGCGAGTGCATTTGGTGGGGCTGTGTTGTTGTCAGGTCGTAATGCGGTGTACGGATTAGCAATGTCACCTGTGTTGAAAGAGGGAAGCTTTGCTTCTCGTTTGCTTGGTGCCCAATGGGTAATCGATGAAACAACTGCGGTGGTATCTGCAGAAACAGATCCAGCTACTCGGCGAACTGCGTTCTGGATTTCTGGCGCGATTCTGTACGCCAGTTGGAATATCGGAACATTGCTTGGTGCGTTAGTAGGTTCCAGCATTAACCCCAGCGATTTCGGACTTGATGCAGCATTCCCTGTGATGTTCACCGCAATGATTGCGCCACATTTGCGCACCTCTGCTGGTCGCAAAGCTGCTTTATTTGGTGCTGTTGCCGCCGTGGCATTGGCGCCGTTCATGCCGATTGGTTTGCCAATTCTTGTGTCAGCGCTTGGAATGTTGTTCGGCTTGTCACCGACTTCAAGCGAGCCAACTTCGTTGACGGACGGTGCAACATGAGTTGGACGTTTGTATTGTCTTTGGCTGCATGTGCGTATGGGTTGAAACTTCTTGGTGCTGTCATTATTGGCCAGCGTGAGATGCCGCTGGTGCTGCAGCGGTGTTTGTTGCTAATTCCGGCCGCATTACTTGCTGGGCTGATTGCGAAAGACACGTTTACGACTGGTCAGAGTTATGCCATTGATGCGAGAGCCGCCGGCTTAGCGGTAGCGGTGCTTGCTACGTGGCGTAAGTTGCCGTTTGTTGTAGTGATTGTTGCTGGAGTAGGCACTACGGCACTCATTCGTGTATTCGTCTAGTGCAATCAGTAATTCTGCGAGACTGAGAGTATGAGTACTACAACCCTTCTGCTGGTCCTCGACTTGGTCGGTATTGCCGTGTTTGCGTTATCTGGCGGCTTGGTTGGCGTGGAAAAGAAGCTTGACCTTTTTGGTGTGCTTGCATTGGCGGCCACGTCTGCTTTGGGCGGTGGAATCATTCGTGATCTGTTGCTGGGGATTGCGCCACCTGCCACATTTACCGATGCTCGATACTTGGTCGTGCCTGTCGTGTGTGGTGTTTTTGTCTTCTATGTTCACCCCGCTATTTCTAGGTTGCAAAAACCACTCATCGTTCTTGATGCTGCAGGACTGGGCTTATTTGCTGTTGCGGGTACACAGAAGGCGTTAAACGCAGGCCTCAATGCTTCTGCGTCTGTGGGTATCGGAATGCTTACTGCAATTGGGGGAGGAGTAGCGCGCGATGTATTGGTGCGTGAAATTCCTGTGGTGTTGCACCGAGAGATCTATGCGACTGCAGCGATAGCTGCAGCGATTGTTGTTGTCGTCGGCGATGAGCTTGAATTCAATCAATCAGCAGTGGCCATTGCAGGAATTGTCCTGGCGTTCTCAATACGGGTGATTTCAAAGTGGCGCGGCTGGTCCGCGCCACGTCCCGCGTAGTTATTGCTCAGCGAGTTTTTTGAGAATGCGTAAGTTCTTACGCCAAATTGCTTTCATCACAATTTGACCGCCAACAAGAGAGCCAAGTTTTCCACCGAGCCACCATGGGAACACCAAGACTTCAGTCCATACAAATCGAGTAGTGGTTGGCGTGAGGGCTTCGAGTGTGAATTCACCAGTGCCGGTAACAACGCCGGTGTGAGTGACACCCATGGCCTTTTCTGGAACCCATGAAGTGATTTTCATTTCGTCGACAAGCTTGATAGGGCCGACTTTGGTGTCGCAGTAAAACTCGGTGCCAGTGCCACGTGTTTGATCTGTCTTGAAACGGATTGCGACGGCATCGGCCATCCAATCAATGTGACGCTCGATTGGTTCGACGACTTCCCAAACACGCTGAGTGCTTGCGTTGATATCAATTGCTACGCGAATGCTTCCCATGGATTAGGCGTTCACTGCGGCACTGCGAAGTGCATCTGCTGCAAATTCAGGAGCGATGATATTGATCATTACGCCTGTGCCGCGTTCGAAACCGGCTGTGGTGGTGAGCTTCGGAAACAAGTGTGCATGCCAGTGGTATGTGCCTTCGTGGTGCGATGGCGCTGTATGGAACACAAGGTTGAATGCAATGTCACCAAGCGTGGCCACAAGATGTTTCAGAGCATCACGAACTGCGATGCCAACGCCAGTGAGTGCTTCATCTGAGGAATCAGTGAGATGTTCCATGGCGTGATCGTTTTCTAGAACGAAACGCTCGTTGTTTGACTCTGCTTCAGTGGTGGTGCACACAATGCATCCGCCTTTGAAACGTTCGAATGCGCGTTCTTCTTCAAGAATTTCACCAGGTACAAACGGCAGTCCGAGCAACTGTCCGTGCGGGTGAGCAAGTGATGCGCCAGCTTCACGACCGTGATTCACAATTGCTTGTGTGTAACGAATGTTTGGTGTGTTGGCATGCGCAATAAAACGAGTTTTCAGTGCTGCCATAAGTTGCGAGATTTGAGCATCAGACAGTTGGTCGAGACGCACTTCATGGTCTGGTGAGTACACAAACACTTCGTGTGTGCCGCTGGCTTCAGCCATGACATGCACAGGGCCCAGATTGCGTACTGCAAGTGACTCGTCTCCTTCGAATGCGGGGTAGCGGTTCGCGATTACGCGCAATTGCCAATTGCCTGCTGCGTCAACATTTTCCAATAACGGAACGTCTGCATGTGAATGTGCGCTGTCGGGACAAAATGGGCATTCGCGATCAGGATCATTTTCAACTTTTTGTGCGCGCGGAGCAAAGTCACTCGTGCGTTGAGCTCGAGATGGCACCACCGTGACCCATCGGCCGGTGAGAAGATTGAGACGAAGTTGACTCATTGCTCCTTCAGGATAGGGCGAAATACCTTGTTTTCGGTGGACTATCGGCTCGCAAAGGAGTCACATAGTGGGTGAATACCGACTGATATGACGATGTGAATCTGAAGTAAACGCCGTCTGACGCCCGTCGGCATATCGAGAGAACAAAGCCAGTCCAGACTGTTCGGCAATTGCATCGAGTTGGGGTGGGGTGAAGTAACGAACAGCCCATGACCGAATGTGTGCACCGTGTTCCGGACCAGGGTGAGTGAATGTGCCTGTGATGCGCTGAGACAGCGGGTCATGGTGGCTGGTGGCGAGTACTTCTTCCCCTGTGGCCATGGTTTGCATGGATTCATGTGTTGAGGCTTCTGTTGAATTCGGAATGACGGCGTCGATATACAGCGACCCAGTCGAAGTAAGGGCGTGTGCAACGTTTCTGATGCAGGCCTGCAGGGCTGCCTCGTCTGGCACATTGAACAGCGTGTTGTATCCGATGAATACAACATCGAACGGGCCGTTTGGTAGTTGTTCTGAAAAGTCACCTCGCATGAAGGAGACGGAAGCTGGGAAGTTCTTTTCTTGCGCAATCTGCAACATTGCTGCCGATGAATCAATGCCAATGATGGTGTCGCCAGAGGCGGGCCGCAATGACAGCCATTGCGCTACAAGTCGTCCTGTGCCGACTCCGAGTTCAAGAACGCGAACCGACTGAGGGGGTAGGGAACTGACGACGGATTCGAGAAAATCGGCATCGTCGAGGTCTGCGTACCACTGGTCGTACACCTCGGCAAAGGAATCGCCATAGGTCGTTGCGTCATATCCTTCAATGCCATAGTGGTTCGCTTCATGGTGGCTCATCAGGTACTAGTCCACCACGACCATGTGTGAGGGGACGCATCGGTAGCCTGATCAGATGACCGAGATCACCAATTTGCCACGTTCGTACGTGTATCTCGATCATGCTGCAACGTCTCCGTTGCGCTCAGAGGCTCGAGATGCCATGAGCAAGTACGGCGATGTGATGTACGCAAACCCATCGGGCTCGCATCGATTTGCGCGAGAAGCCCGTCAGGTCATTGATGAAGCACGAGATGTGGTGGCTGAAGTAATCGGATGTCGTCCTGGTGAAGTGATTTTCACGAGCGGTGGAACCGAAGGTGCTAACGCAGCAGTTCTTGGTGCTACTCGTCGAACTGGTGGTACCGCGGTATGTGGCTCAACTGAACATCATGCTGTGTTGCATTGTGTCGAGCACATTGAAGGCGCCGTGGTGCCTGTTACTTCAGCTGGGACAGTTGACCCTGATGTCATGCGGGCAGTACTAACAGACCTCGACAATGTTGCTGTGGTGTCAGTAATGGCAGTGAATAACGAGACCGGTGCAATTTCAGATTTAGAGCACATCTCACATGCTGTGCGTCGGCAGGCACCTAATGCGTTGTTTCACACAGATGCTGTGCAGGCGGCGTGTTGGATTGACTTGCGAACTGTGTGGTCACATGTTGATGTGCTGACATTGTCTGCCCATAAATTTGGCGGACCAAAAGGAATGGGAATCATGGTGCTGCGTGAAGGCGCAACACTGGAACCACTAATTTTGGGTGGAGGACAAGAACGTGATCGTCGCAGTGGCACACACAACGTTGCGGGCATTGTGGGCACTTCTATTGCGCTGTCGTTGACTGATCAGAATCGCACATCTGAAGTGGCCAGGCTTGGTGCGTTACGTAATCAGCTGATTGACGGAATCACATCACGTATTGAATGCGCCACAGCCACTTTGGCGCCATGTACTGGTATTGCGGGAACTGCCCATGTGTGCTTAGAGAATCTTGAAAGCGAATCATTGTTGTATCTGTTAGATGAGGCGAGTGTCTGTGTGTCAGCTGCATCGGCGTGTGCAAGCGGGGCCATGGAGCCATCACACGTTCTGGCAGCCATGGGTGTTTCACGTGAACGCATTAAAGGCTCATTGCGTTTCAGTCTCGGACACACCACCACCGAAAGCGATGTTTGTGCTGCAATCGATGCAACAATTGCTGCAGCAGCACGACTGGGGGCGGTGACATCATGAAAGTTCTTTTAGCTATGTCTGGTGGCGTTGACTCGTCGGCCGCAGCACTTGTGTTGCGTGATCAAGGTCATGATGTTGTCGGAGTCACCATGCGTTTATGGGGTGGCGAAAGCGACACGGGTTGTTGTTCAGTATCAGACGTTGATGACGCTCGCAGAGTGGCACAACAAGTGGGCATTGACCATCTTGTATTCAATTTTTCTGAAGAATTCAATGAACATGTAGTTGAGCCATATGTGGCATCACACGTGCAAGGCACAACCCCGAACCCGTGTATTGAATGCAATCGCCATTTGAAATTCGACAAACTCATTGAACGCGGTCGGGCATTGGGCTTTGATGCAGTGGCTACTGGTCATCATGCGCGCGTCATTGATGTTGATGGCACCTTGCGGTTGGCGCGTGGTGCAGATGCTGCGAAAGATCAGAGCTATGTGGTGCATATGTTGTCTGCTGAAGATCTGGCCTATGTCATGTTCCCCGTTGGTCATATGCAGAAATCAGATGTGCGTGAATTAGCTACATCTGGTGGTCTTCGCACTGCAGCAAAACCTGACAGTCAAGATGTGTGCTTTATTGGTACCACCATTGGCCGTGCTGGTTTCTTGGAACCACGGCTTACGTTTAACGCGGCAACAGTTGTTGATTCGACTGGTACGCAAGTGGGTGAAGTGCCAGCTGTTGAGTTAGTAACACTTGGTCAAAGACGTGGTCTCGGACTTGGCGGTGGCGACAAACGATATGTGGTGGCAGTTGATGTGCCATTGCGCCGTGTTGTTGTTGGTGATGAATCTGAATTGTTCATTTCCCATACATCCATCGGCACATTGTCATGGCCGTATTCAACTGATGTGTCCACAATTTCATCTCGTGAAATTCTTGTGCAGGGAAGTGCCCACGGTGAACGCTCTGCTGGCACTCTCACGGTCACCGGCGGTACTGCTGTTATTGCTTGGTCGCGACCAACTCGCCGTATTTCACCGGGACAAACAGTGGTCTTTTACGATTCCGCCGACATGGTCGTACTTGGCGGCGGAATAGTTACTGAGTAATTGCCGAAAGCGCAGCAGTTAGTCTGCGTGGAGCAATACAGAACATCTTCACGTGTAACGCTTCTGTTGTGCCTAATGCTTTTGCAGTAATTGCAGACAGAACTACTTTGTCAGCTTCTGTTAACGCGATAGTGATGCGATCGCCGACAACTCCGCCTGTTAGGTCTGCTGCTTCGCCGATATCAGACGTACGAGTAACTGACAATATTTTCCCTGAATGCGCCATGATTGTTTCGTGTAACACCAAATGATCATGCACCACGATGCCAACAGGAACCAGAACTAGCCATCGGCGGGCAAGACGGTGTAGTCGTCGTGGAATAGTTCGTGACAAAAGGATTCCAATGGCGACGAGAACTGCCCCAACTATGTATTGATGAGCGGCAAGAAGAAGGCTTCCGCCAATAAGTGCTGCGGTGTACAGCAGCCAGGCAACAACTGCAGGCACAACATAGGGAAGAGGCGTGCGTAGTGCAAAGCGTGTCTCGTCGCCGTAAGCGCCACCTTGCACCATGACGTCCACGAACACCGGCGACGCACACACAATGAGTGCAACAACAGAACAGAAAACCGCCAACGGCTGGCTGGCAACAACAGATACGACAACCGACAATGGAACCACCGTGCGCGAGATGGTAAGAGATATCGGCGATGGAACAAGCAGTGAAGCTCCAACACCTGTCCACAAGAACCATCCCCACGTAAGAACGACCCATGCCACTGAACGAGATGCATCATCGGCAATGGTCTGCCACGGTGATGACAGGACAAGGGCCACCCACGCCAACAGAACCACCGACACCACAATGCGCTCTGGGCGAAGCAAGGGGTGTTGAGCCATATCTCTAGCCTTGCCTGCGGGTGCTCCTTGAGGAGAATTTCCCGATTCGTTTCCTAGTAAGCACTACTGATACCAATGGGTAAGAGCTTTTCTGCTCGTATGCCATCGGAGGACAGGTGAATTCAGACAACAGCCGTTCGCCACGTCCTGGCGCCACCTTCGGCGTTGGCAGTTTGCCGCACCGCAGTGTGTCAGCTGCGCTTGATTTCGTGTGGCGCACGACCGACGTTGTGACTATTCCGTCCCTTCCTCGACGGTCTCCTGCAGAGGGAATGATTGCTCAGGCACTTGTAGGTATTGAAGGTGTCTCTGTTGGTCAATACGGAGGTATCAGTGTTGACGTGTCATCGCTCGACATTGATCAATTTATTACGACTGATTTGAATTCTGATGCGTACGGATCATTCCTTGCGTTCCTCGAAACTTTTCCTGTTCGCAATCCCGGCATACACACAGTGAAGTGGCAATTCGTCGGGCCAGTGACGTTGGGTATTGCGCTAGTACGTATTGGGCTTGAGCCTCGTATTGCATTTCCACTCGCACTTCAAGCAGTGCGTGCGCACGTCAGTGCTTTGCAAGAAGAAGTTGCTCGTGTGTGCAACGGCGTCACTCAGATCATCATGCTTGATGAACCATCAATGTCCGAAGCGCTGGAACCTGGGTTTTCCATTTCGACAGAAGAAGTTATCGATTATATTTCTGGCGCATTGGCCGCAGTAACAAGTGGCAATATCAGTGGTCTGCATTGTTGTGGCAGAACAGACTGGGGCGCAATGCTTGCAACTGGCGCAAATGTTTTGTCTGTCCCCGTGCCGTCGCCTTCACATGACGAAGAAATGGGGGAGATGTTGGTGGCAGCAAGCCGCATTTCAGATCATCTTGATCACGGCGGCCGCATTGCGTGGGGCGCTGTACGCACGGATGGGCCTATTGCAATCAGTGCTGAGCGCCCCTGGAAATCTCTCATGGAAGTCATGTGTGCATTAGTCAAAGCCGGTGTTGACCCGCTGCTTGTTCGCCGGATGAGCTACATCACTCCAGCCTGTGGACTTGGCTCACACACTGATGGCGTCGCGGAACGAGTGTTTTCTCATGTTCGCAATGTGTCCATGAAGGTGGGCGAACAAGCCACGGCCTCTCGTTTGACACTTGGCTCATAGCCCACCTCAGTGCGGTACCCCTTTAGTAGTTTGTAGGTGATGTCGCGCACACCTTCTCCAAAGAATCGCATAGAAGAACTGCGCGAGCAGGTGCAGTATCACAACGCCCGTTATCACGGTCACGACGACCCTGAAATCAGTGACGCCGAATTCGACCAGTTAGTAATCGAATTACGTCAGCTTGAAAATGATCATCCCGAATTAGTTGATGATTTGTCGCCAACGCTTTCGGTTGGTTCTCTGGCTATCACCACGTTTGACCCTGTAGTGCACCGGGTGCCTATGACCAGCCTTGATAACGCCATGGACGAAACGGAATTGCGCGCATGGGGTGATCGGGTGGCGAAAGGGCTTGGCGATCAGGCGGTCCGGTATGTGTGCGAGCTCAAAATCGACGGTCTTGCTATCAGTATTCGTTACGAGAACGGCTCACTTGTACAAGCGGCCACCCGCGGTGATGGCAAAGTTGGTGAAGACGTCACCGCAAACGTGGCAACCATCTCGTCGTTGCCGAAACACGTTGCATCTGCGCCTGAAGTAGTGGAAGTCCGCGGCGAAATCTTTATGTCAATTGCTGCGTTTGAAAAACTTAAAGCAGAACGTGAAGCAGAAAATCTTGAACGCATCAGCAATGGTCGCGCGCCGCTTCCTGTACCAGTGAACCCGCGTAATGCTGGTGCTGGCAGTTTGCGACAAAAGGATCCCACAGTTACCGCGAAGCGTGACATGTCGGTGTGGTCGTACCAATTAGGCGAAGTTGTTGGCGGTCCTGAATTCACAAGTCATCACGACACGCTTGATTTTTTACGCACGCTTGGTTTCCCGGTCAACCCTGCAATAACAATTGTTGACTCCATTGAAGCGGTTGCGAAGTTTTGTCATGAATGGAAAGAACGTCGCCACGAACTGACGTATGAAATAGATGGAGTCGTTATCAAGGTTGATGACCTCAGTCAGCGTGAACAATTGGGCTTTACATCGCGTGCGCCACGATGGGCAATTGCATTTAAGTTCCCGCCAGAAGAAAAGCACACCCTGCTACTTGATATCCAGGTCTCGGTTGGCCGTACGGGCCGCACCACTCCATTTGCAGTGCTAGAGCCAGTATTTGTTGGCGGGTCCACAGTGGGTATGGCCACATTGCACAACCGCAATCAGGTGGCAGCCAAAGATGTTCGCCCCGGCGACACGGTTGTGGTGCGAAAAGCAGGTGACGTCATTCCTGAAGTTGTGGGGCCAGTGCTGTCTAAACGCGCGAAAAACTCACAACCGTGGGTGTTTCCAACTCAATGTCCGTGCCCAGTGAAGTCAACACTCGTCAAACTTGACGATGTGGCTGACACGCGATGTGTTGAGCCAAATTGTCCGTTTCAACGCGACCAGCGCATTATGTATTTCGCATCACGCGGAGCAATGGACATTGAAGGTCTCGGAGATCGCACGGTATTCGCAATGTCCGATGCTGGACTTGTTGCAGATGTCGGTGACTTGTATTCAGTCACGGTCGAACAGTTGTTAACGCTTGAAGGCTTTGCTGAACTCAGTGCACAAAATCTGGTTGCATCAATTCAATCGTCTCGGTCGCGACCGTTGCCCAAACTGCTGGTGTCATCGCTGCATCCATCACGTCGTGGTTCGCAATTTCAGAGAACGCAACGATCATCCAAAAACTGCGTGATGCTGGTGTTGAGTTCGGTCGTGTCGAAGTCAGCACGCTTCCTCAAACGCTTGTCGGAAAGGCAGTAGTGGTCACGGGCTCGCTAGATGGTTATTCGCGTGACGGGGCAGAAGAAGCAATCAAGAGTCGTGGCGGAAAGAGCCCCGGAAGCGTTAGTGCAAAGACTTTTGCAGTCGTGCTGGGTGAATCGCCTGGTGCAAGTAAAGTCACAAAAGCTGAGCAACTGGGTATTCCTGTTCTTGACGAAGCCGGATTTGAAATCTTGCTTGCGACGGGCGAGTTGCCGGCCTAGTTCGAGTCGAACTCCCACGTAAATGAACGAGCTTTTTCAGGTCCTTCAGGTATTTTCCAAAAGAGCACCGTTGCCGTATGCGTGCCTTGTATCAATGTTGTGATGGGTGCGCCGTCTTGTGGCAAGAAACTGATGGTGAAGTTGCCGGGGTCGTAAATAGCTGTCGGTGGAATTTCTACTTGTGCTCCGGGTCTCGGTGTCGCTCCATTGTCGGTTAACTCGTCAAGTCGTGTTGTATCAAGAGCAATGCCGTCGATGGTGAGAGATGCGTTGTACCCATCGATGAAGTCAACAAAAATTTGACTCTGTTGCAGTACCTGATCGCCAGGACCTGGTGTCATGCGTTCAATGACGTCGGGAAGACGCTGGGCGTCGCGGCCCGTGGAGCCGGAGTTAAAACCAGAAATAATGACAAAGAGGCCAATTGCCACTCCGGCGCTCACTATGAGGGTTTCCTTATTAATCGGGCGTTTCATGGTTCTATTCTCCCTGAAAAAGGCTCCGAATCCCCTCTCCATGGCATACACGGTAGGTTCTATGGGTCATGAGCGAGCCACAGAACATGCCAGGCACAGTGCTGTCCGGGAGATACCAAGTCGACCAACTGCGTCTCGAGTCCGTAGGTTCATCTTCGGGAGCCCTGCAGTACGACGCAACTGACCTGTCTTCGCTTGAAGCAATCTCAGTGCGCATTGTTGCGCTCAGCCAATTGATTGACACTGCTCTTGGGTCCACCACTTCTGATGACGCCCTTGCCGCCTTTGAGCAGCAGTTCGATATCGCTTCCAGTCTTCGCCACCCATGCATCGAGTCGGTACTTGACCATGGAGAGGTCACCCTCGACGGCGAGCGGTACGTCTTTGTGGTGGGCGAGCGTCTTGCCGGTGGATCACTACGTGAATTCCTTGACCGTGGCCGACGCCTCACCCCGTCTCAGGCCTTGATTGTCGGAATCGATATTTGTCGTGCCCTCGATGCGGCCGCAAAGCAGGGCATCAGCCATAGCGACCTGCGTCCTTCTCGGTTGGTCTTTGGTCTTGACCGTCGCGTGCGCCTTGTCGGATTCGGAGCCCCGCTTCGTCCGCTTGATGCTCTTGGTCTCGAGCAAGCCACATACAGCGCACCCGAATTGGCAGAGGGCGGAGCACGCAGCGCGTCGTCCGACGTATATTCGCTAGCACTCATTCTTGTCGAGTCGATGACAGGCGATGTTCCGTTTGCCGGAGAAACTGTCGCTGCAGCGTTTGCAAATCGTTCCGGCAAGTTATTGCCAGTCAATGCAGATTTTGGTGCGTTGGCACAAGTGCTTGAACACGCGGGTCGACCAACTGCAGCAGAGAGATTTTCTCCGCGTGAATTCGGACAAGCACTTGTTCAGTCTGCTGAAAATTTGCCACGCCCTACTCCGATTGATGTTGTCGGTACCGGATTGTTCGATGCAGAAGTTGCAGTGACGGATCCGTCACAACCAGTTGTGCGCCCTGACCTTTCAATGATGCCACCAGTGGAAAATGTTGCACCGAACGAACCGATTCTTATTCGCACAACACCGAAGTTCGGTGGCAGTGAAGTAATTGATCCACCAACTGCATTGATTGCCACCGATGGTTCTGCTGGAACTCCACTCACTATTGGCGGCGACGACACCGGCCCAATTGCAATGGATGCTGATTCATTGCAAGTTCTTGCTGCAGAAGACCCAACATCTCAGGTGGTTCGGCCAAAGAAGCGTTGGGGTCGCCGTATTGCAATTGGCGTTGTAGTTGTTGCTCTTATTGCTGGTGCAGGCGTTGGCGCATACTTCACTGTTCTGAACCCTAAAAACCCTGTTCCTGCGCTTGTGGGTTTAACGGAAGCTGAAGCACGTAACCAAGTGTCACCATTCGGATGGGGAATCACCGTCGTGAAAGAGCGCAGTGACAGCGTGCAAGCCGGACAAATTATTCGCACAGATCCAGTGCTGGGCGCCAACCTTGCAAAGCGTGACGGAATCACAATGGTGGTTTCTGAAGGGCCAACACTTTCTGTTCTGATTGAACTCGCTGGTCTTACAGCAGATGATGCAAAAGCAAAATTGGCAGAGCTGGGTCTTGAGGCTGCGCCTATCGACACAGCTGATGAAGCAGTCGCCATTGGCTCAGTTGTGTCGTGGACTGTCCCAGATCAACCAACGTTGAAAGTTGGCGATTCAGTCGTCAAGGGCACCACTGTTGCAATCAATGTCTCTACAGGTCCAGCAATGCGCGAAGTTCCGAACCTTCTCGGAATGACGCTTGAAGCAGCAACCGCAAAACTGACAGAACTTGGTCTCGTTGTTGTCGAAGCTCCGACAATGGGAAGTCCTGATGTTCCTGCCGGACAAATTTCTGTGCAAGTACCTGTTGCTGCCGAAAAGTTGGCAAAGGGTGGCACCGTCACAATCACGGTGTCGAAGGGTCAAACCACCACATTGATCCCCACGATTTACGGCAGAGACCTCGCCTCCGTGAAAGAACGCCTGCTGAAGTACGGAATGGTCATCGGCAAAGTCACCGGAAACACAAAGCGCGGCCTGAAGAGTGCCCTTGTTGACGGCAAAGTCGTCAAGAACTACGCCCGCGTCATCGTCGGTAAGACCGTCGACCTCGTCTTCCCCTAATCTCGGTTCTGTCGGCGTTGTGCCGATTCTCAACGAGGGGGTTTCCATGGGAGCACTAGACGGACGCGTAGCGATAATTACCGGAGCAGGACGCGGCATTGGCCGTGAACATGCGCTTCTGTTTGCAGCAGAGGGCGCAAAAGTGGTTGTCAATGACCTGGGCGGCGCGAATGATGGTTCGGGCGAAGATGCAGCACCTGCACAACAAGTCGTGAATGAAATCAAAGCCATGGGCGGCGAAGCTATTGCAAACTTCGACAACGTTGCCGATTGGGAAGGTGCACAGCGCATGATCAATGCTGCTGTCGAAACATTCGGAGACCTTGACATCTTGGTGAACAATGCGGGCATATTGCGCGACCGCGTGTTGGTCAACATGACTGAAAGCGAATGGGACGCAGTTATTGCTGTTCACCTCAAAGGACATTTTGCACCGTCCCGTTGGGCAGCTGCATATTGGCGTGAGCAATTCAAATCAGGTGTAACGAAGCAACGCCATATCGTTCATACATCATCTACATCTGGATTGTTTTCAAACCCTGGACAGTCAAACTATGGCGCAGCGAAAACTGGAATCGCGACATTCTCGCAAATTCTTGCGAAGGAACTAGTTCGATACAACGTAAAAAGCAACTCCATTGCACCAGGTGCACGTACGCGTTTGACTCTTGCGACTCCAGGTCTTGGCGATCGAATTGGTGCACCTACCGATGCAGCAAAGTTTGACGAGTGGGACCCAGCAAACATTTCACCGTTGGTCTGCTATCTATCATCTGAAGCATGTGAATTCACAGGCGAAACGTTCTATGTTGCTGCTGGCGAGGTCACTCGTATCAAATCGTGGGAACGAGCAGAGACCGTCAATCAAAATGATCGTTGGGAAGTGTCAAAACTCACAGAGGCACTGAAGGCTATGGCCGCTGAGGTGAAGAAGTAACGAACTAAACTGGAGTTCCCCCCATGAATTCCCGCAACGACAAATACGAAGAGCTCGCCCCGCACGGGAAAGCAACAATCACCTTTGAACAAGGTGGTGTTGACGAAGTATCGGTTGTTCCATGGACACAAATGATTCCGCGCAAGCTTGCACGGAAAGTCGGCCTTACTAAAAAATGGGCAACGCTTTTTGTAGTCCTCGCTGGTCTATTTACAACTAGTGCCACCATCACAATCTTGGTGGTGTCCTTAGAGACCATTGCAACTGACTTGAACTCATCGGTCAGTGTCTTGAACTGGTCAATTACAGGGCCTATGTTGGCGTTCGGTGTTGTGGGTCCGGCGTACGGAAAAATTGGTGACCTCTACGGACACAAAAAGGTCTACGTCTTTGGACTGTTGTTCGCCGGAATCTTTGCGGGCTTAACTGCCTTTGCATGGAATGCAGTGTCCATGGTGGTGTTTCGATTGTTATCAGCAACAGCAGGGTCTGCCACGGGCCCGGCCGCAATGGCCTATGTCAACAGGTTGTTTGAGCCGAACGAACGGGTTCGCCCGCTTGGGTTATGGAGTTTTGTTACTGCAGGTGCGCCGGTCCTAGGCGTTGTCATTGGCGGCCCCGTTATATCGGCCATTGGGTGGCGGATGATTTTTGTGGTGCAGGCACCGCTGTTGCTTGGCGCAGCTTTGTTGGCATGGAATCTGTTGCCGCAAACTACGCGATCGAAAAATGTGAAATTTGATGTAAAGGGTTCTGTCACCCTTGGCTTCGGTGCCACATTATTTCTACTCACAATAAATCGCGGACATAGTTGGGGTTGGACCTCGCCAGCCATTCTTATTTTTGCTGTTGCGTCGTTGACATCATTGTGGTTGTTCATTCGTACTGAACGAGTTGCAGAAGCGCCTTTGATGCCGTTGCACTGGTTACGCACGCCAAACATAATTTTGCCAATCGCGATTCAGTCGCTCATTAACTTTGCCTATATGGGTGGGTTTATTGTGGTGCCACAAATGCTGGAAAGAGGTTTGGGTTACTCTGCATCCCACGTGGGATGGTTGATCATTGCTCGACCATTGACATTTTCTATAACTGCTCCTCTTGCTAGTTTTTTCACCATGCGAGCAGGGGAACGAAAGTCTGGGGTTATTGGTGCATGCGCGGTCATTGCATCCATGTTGATTTTGTCCAGCCTTGCTAGTGGATCTTCAGATTTGCTCGTTGTTCTTGGGCTCGGACTATCGGGAATCGGTTTTGGTATTGCAGCACCGGCACTCACTGCACTTGTCGCTAATGCTGTTGATGATGAAACAATTGGTGTTGCAGGTGCAATGCAACAACTGCTGTCGCAAATGGGGGCAGTACTTGGTTCCACAGTCATGATTTCAGTGCATGAAATGACAGTGGGGTCTACGTCAGTGGTCCGCAGTTATGGAATCGCTTTGTTATTTGGTGCCGGCACGGCAACTGCTGCTGCATTGCTTGCAACTCGTCTGACACCCACCGACAGGTCGGCCGAGGCGATGGCTAACACTTAAGCAGTAATTGCTTTTATCTCAGCAGCCACAGCGTCTGTTTTGTCGGTTTGTGGCAACGATGTTTGCATCACCATTAACCGAGTGATGTCACCTTCAACTTTGATACGACCTGCCATGAACGCTTGCATGCTTGCCGTGGGGTCTTGCTCTACAAATAACTTGCGAGCTGTTTCATAATCAGTTGTCACTGTGAGATCCGAGTCTTCTAAGGAGCCCAATTCCATTTCCAGACTGCCGTTTGATGTATCGATATAGGCCGAGATAGAGCCATCGCCAAATGGGACTTTGGTAGTGATCATGTTGATACGGACAACGACATCAATGACCGGCACATCGCCCGAATACCTGTGACGTATGTCGCGAGCAGCCTCAATCCATGATTCTGAGAGAAATTGATGGCTCATATTGGGTCCTGTCGGGAAAGAAACTTTACGGATTGTTCAATCCATGTCATAAACCACGACGCTAGCGATAAGAATTGACAAATGTCCAGAATATTGGTGTCAGAAGAATTAGCCGAAAGCGGACTCAGCAAATTGCGCGCCGCTGGTCACGAAGTAGACGTGCAGGTCGGGCTCACCCCCGAACAATTGCAGGTTGCAATAAAAGGCGCACATGCCCTCATCGTGCGCTCAGCCACGCAAGTAGACGATGCGCTTCTTGCGGCCGCTGACGACCTTATTGTCGTCGGACGTGCCGGTGTTGGTCTTGACAATGTGGATGTCGAATCTGCCACCCGTCGTGGTGTCATGGTGTCGAATGCCCCCGAGTCGAACATCGTCTCTGCAGCTGAGCACACCATGGCCATGTTGTTGGCAGTTGCTCGTAATGTGCCCCAAGCCCACGCAGCGTTGGTGCTGGGTCGTTGGGAACGTAGCAAGTGGGAAGGTGTCGAATTGTTCGACAAGACTCTCGGAGTTGTTGGCCTTGGACGTATTGGCAAATTAGTAGCGCAACGTGCAGCGGCCTTTGGTATGCGTGTTATCGCATTTGATCCGTTCGTCTCTGAAGAGCGTGCTCGTGCGATGAATGTTGAACTGGCTGAACTAAATGATCTTGTCAAGCGATCAGACTTCATCACCGTTCATTTGCCTAAGAATAAAGACACTGTCAACTTGTTCGATGCAAAGATGCTTGCAACTGCAAAACCATCGTTGCGCATCATCAACGTTGCACGTGGCGGAATTATTAATGAGGCTGATCTTGCTGAAGCAGTCAAGAATGGTGTCATTGCTGGCGCAGCGCTTGACGTATTCGACAAAGAGCCAACCACTGAGTCGCCGTTGTTTCAAGTTCCAGGCATTGTTGTAACTCCGCACCTTGGTGCAAGTACAACTGAGGCGCAAGACCGCGCAGGCGACCACATTGCGGATCAGATTCTTCTTGCACTTGCTGGTGATTTCGTTCCATACGCCGTCAATATCTCTGCTGCTGATGCGAATGAAACCTTGAAGCCATACTTGCCACTGGCAGAGCGCCTTGGTCGTCTCTTTTCATCAGCAGCTGGAGCAAATATTTCTGAACTGGAAATCATCGCCACCGGAGAAATCGCTGGCTATGACACGCGCATTCTTACGTTGAGCGCACTGAAGGGCTTCTTCTCGGCCCGCCATGATGACGCCGTTACGTATGTGAATGCTCCACAAATTGCTGCAGCCCAGAACATAACAATCAAGGAAAACAAAGTGACGAACTCTGGTTCAAACAGTGATTATGTCAACCTCATCACATTGCGTGCAGGAACACACAGCATCGCCGCAACTCTTGTTGGCCCTCGTCGTCAAGCGCGCATTGTCATGGTCGATGACCACATGACAGACGTTCCGCCGTCTGATTACATGCTCGTCGTTCGCAATGATGACCGCCCGGGAGTTATTGGACTTGTCGGGACACTCTTGGGTGCCCACAACGTGAACATTGCAGACATGGATGTGGGTCGGGCACTCACGCCAGGAACAGCCTTGATGGTGATTGCAACTACCGATGAAACTCCGGATGCCGTAATTGAAGAACTTCGCGCCAAGCCGGGAATTATTGAAGTAACTGCTCTACACAGTTAACTGGCGGAATCAACTTGGTCGAGAAGTCGCTCGAGGTCAGGTAAAAGTCCCAATCGACTTGCCCAATTACGCAGGTACGCACGATCCAAACTATTTCTGGCCACCAAATCTGCGCAGTCTGACCATTGCCGTTCTGAACTGGTGGTCAGACGCCAACGAAGTTTTGCGAGCACTATGTCCTCTGCGGTAGCAACGTAAGCGGGTATGCCATGAATAAGAGATTGAACGCGTCGTGATAGTCGTATTTGGGCAAATTCATCATTTAGTGGTGCCACGAAGACGTCAACTTTTGTTCCGTGTTCAGGATGCAGAACATTAAATGAGCCCCCGTGAGTTAGAGCGAAGCGCGCATCAGATTCAGGAACATAGAAAGCTTCATTACCAAGAAGTGAAATGATTTCGTCTGCATGCTCGCCGTCGACGAGTGTGATCATGTCTATATCGCTTGTAGAGCGGTCGAGTCCCCACGTGCTTGCACCGGTGGAACCGACTATTGCATAGGGAATTGAGTACTTTTCTAAGGCATCAATAACTCGTTGAAGGACTTGGCTCTCTATGTTCATGGAAAGATGCGACGTAAGTATGCTTCGGCAGCAGTTGCAAGTGCATCGCCATGACGGCGACGAATATATTCACGTCGTATGTCATATTCGGAAAACTCTGGGTGTGTGCGCCGGATGGTTTGGTCGACCGTCTGAGCCATTTGTCGAGTTTTCTCTTCAGCTCGTTGCGAACGTTCTTGCATGCTGAGCGAGCGACTGTGGCTTACTTGCATACGCCACACGTCAGTTGAGGTGTCAAGCGGGATCACTGGCGGATAGTGGTTCACATCAGCCATGGTACTGAATGGGTGAGTTACCGTGCGGCGCGAAGTGCGTCGCGGGTTTCGCGAGCAACGCGAGCCGCTGCGGGCATTGGGTCAACCGAATCCGCATACAAGATTGCGCGTGATGAGTTCACTATAAGGCCAGTGCCGTGCGAGTTGGCACCGTTCTTCACTACTTCTTCTGGGCTGCCGCCTTGCGCGCCGACACCAGGAACAAGTAACGGCATGTCGCCAACGATTGCGCGTACTTCAGCAAGTTCTGCTGGGTATGTAGCGCCAACCACCAAGGCAATTTCACCTTTGTGTGACCATTCGTCTGCAGCGCGACGTGCGACATGCTGATACAACGGAATGCCATCGATGAGTTGCGATTGAAATTCACCGCTGCCTGCATTTGACGTGCGACACAACACGATTGCTGCACCCTTCGGATGTACCAAGTACGGCTCGATGGTGTCGCCGCCCATGTATGGGTTCACGGTGACTGCATGCGCACCGTAACGATCGAATGCTTCGTGTGCATACATGGTTGCGGTGTCGCCAATGTCGCCGCGCTTTGCATCAAGAATGATGGGAATCGTCGGGTAGTTGGTACGAATGTAGGCACAAATGCGTTCAAGGTGCGCTTCTGCTCGCGCTGCAGCAAAGTATGCAATCTGCGGTTTGAAGGCACATGCATATTGTGCGGTGGCGTCAATAATGTCGATGCAAAAGTATTCAATGCCGTCTGCATCAGGCGAATAGTGATGCGTGAGCCGATGTGGATCTGGATCTAAGCCAACGCACAGTAATGAATCAGCTTCCTTCCAGCGTGCTGTTAGTAGCGACGTGAAAGACAATGGTCAGCCTTCGATGGTGATGGCAGCAGTGGGGCAGAGGTCTGCAGCTTGTGTGACCTTTTCCCGCAACTCTTCACCTGGTGATTCAATCAACACGTAGAGATAGCCGTCTGAGCGGACTTCAAATACTTCGGGGCAAACTTGTGTGCAGGCACCTGTCGATGCACAAATGTCATAGTCAACGACGACTTTCATATTGGGCTCCTTTGTTCTGTACCGAACTTAGTCGGAACAGACCGCTTACGAGTCCTTTAGGTGGCGTTCGTATGCGGCAAGGACCGCACGGAGAACCGCTGATGTGGTGTTCGGGTCTGTACCGAGGCCCCACAATGCGTCGCTATTGCCATTCTTCATTTCCACGTAGGCGACGGCCGTGGCTTCGGAACCTTGGCCCATTGCATGTTCGCTGTAATCAACAACGTCAATCTTGGCGTTCAGTCCTTGGTTCACAGCATGGACAAATGCATCAACTGGTCCGTTTCCTTCGCCAGACACTGTGGTGTGAACGCCATCAATAACTAGCTGGGCGGTAATGGTGGTACGTGATGTGGCAGAGTCGCTGCGCATCTCGTGGCTATCAAGTTTGATGCGCGGCTCTTCTGGCAAATACTCAGCGCTAAATGCATCCCAAATTGCAGTGGGGCTTACAACTGTTCCGGAATCTTCCGTGATGTGCTGAATGGTTTGTGAGAATTCAATCTGAAGCCGACGCGGCAGATCGAAACCGTGTTCTTCTTTCATGATGTACGCAACGCCACCCTTGCCTGACTGGCTGTTGACGCGAATCACGGCTTCGTAGCTACGACCAACATGCTTCGGATCAATTGGCAAGTAGGGAACTCCCCATTTGTCGTAGTCCTTTGAAAGCGCAGTAAGACCCTTCTTAATTGCATCTTGATGGCTTCCAGAAAACGAGGTGTACACCAGATCGCCAACGTACGGATGACGTGCAGAGATATCCAAACGATTGCAGAATTCAGTTACTCGACGCAGTGAATCGATATCGGTGATATCAAGTTCGGGGTCAACGCCATTCATGAACATATTCATTGCGATATTGATGATGTCAACGTTTCCGGTGCGCTCACCGTTGCCGAACAATGTGCCTTCCACGCGGTCTGCGCCGGCCATGATGCCAAATTCTGCAGCAGCGGTAGCGGTACCACGGTCGTTATGGGGGTGCAGTGAAATCACAACAGTCTCGCGACGTGGAATATTGCGAATGAACCATTCAATAACATCGCCGTACACGTTTGGTGTGTAGCACTCCACTGTTGCAGGCAAGTTCAACACCAACGGGTTCTCTTTTGTGGGCTTCAGTACATCCATGACGGCTGTACAAATCTCAATGGCATATTCAGGTTCCGTCAGTGTGAAACTTTCGGGCGAATACTCATAGCGCACGTTGGTGCCGGCCAACATTGGTTCGAATCCCTGGCACAGTTTTGCTGCATCAACAGCAATTTTCGTGATCCCTGCTTTGTCCAATCCGAATACAACGTCACGTTGCAACGGATTTGTTGAGTTATAGAAATGGACAATGGCGTTCTTTGCGCCTTTCAGGCATTCGTAGGTGCGTTCAATCAATTCTGCTCGGCACTGAACCAATACTTGGATTGTGACGTCATCAGGAATGAGGTCTTCTTCAATAATCTGGCGAACGAAATCAAAGTCAGGCTGGCTCGCTGCCGGGAATCCGACTTCAATTTCCTTGAAGCCCATGTTGACAAGTGTTTTGAACATGCGCATCTTGCGCTCTGGGTCCATCGGGTCAATGAGGGCTTGGTTGCCGTCGCGCAAGTCAACACTGCACCACAACGGCGCCTTGGTGATGGTGGTGTTTGGCCATGTGCGGTCAGTGAGTACAACCGGAATGAAGGGGGTGTACTTGGCGAAAGCCATTTGTTTTGGTGTCACATTTTGTGGAGGCATTGTGGGTTCCTTGGATAGGGGTGGTGAGAAGAGAACTGTTCTGGACAAAGAAAAAACCCCCTGACCAGAGGCAGGAGGTTTCGACAGCAACGATATGCGGCTGCTGCCGTTACATAAGGAGGAGCAGGTTCGTGCAAGTCATTACGGCAAAGGTTAGCCCGATGTCGGGGCGTGCGCTACCCCCAAAGGGGCCTTGTATTGGTTGCTCAACCCAAAGGGGAGCTAGGAAGTCTGTGAAAAGACTGTGTTAGGAGCCGAGATCAGCAGAGACGGTATCGTCGTTGATGATGTCGTTCAGCTGTTTGCTGAACTCCGGTTCGGCTGGCACGAGCAGTGACTGCCAGTCGTATGAAAATCCTTTACGTCCATGCGTTTGCATGCCGTTTGGTTGTGCGTCCATGAGAACTCCTCCCGTGAGGGTTGGGGGTTCGCCCGTGGCGGGTGGCGCACGCCGTTGTCAATGACCCGGTTCGTACGACTTTGCTCGGTGCTATCCGTTAGTGGTTGGTCCTTTCTGTACGAGTATTTCTCGCATCAGGAATGGAAAAACTAACGCATAAAGGACTTTCTCACACCATTATTGACAAAAAAATAAAGAAACTTTGAAGGCAATTGGTCAGTACTGGCGAGTAACCGTCTCAATTGGGCATATCGCGAGTACTGTGACCGCAACATGTCGATATCCCCAACGACCAAACCCCGTATCTCAACCCCCACAGGCTTTGCCGCACTCGGCGTGCCAGACAATGTGGACCAGGGTTTAGCGGCAGCTGGTTTCTCCGCCCCATTTGCCATCCAAACCGAAGCCATCCCCGTAGCAATGCGCGGGCTTGATGTGTGCGGCCGAGCCAGAACAGGTTCAGGCAAGACGCTCGCGTTTGGTGTTCCGATGTTGGCACGTGCCGACAAATACGCACGCGTACGTGCACCACGTGGCCTTGTATTGGTACCAACTCGCGAACTTGCGTTACAAGTTGCTGAAGTGTTGCAACCAATTGGCAAGGAATGTGACCGTGTCATTTTGCCGGTGTACGGCGGTGCTTCACGTGACGACCAAATTGATGCATTAGAAAAAGGCGTTGACATGATTGTTGCAACGCCATTGCGATTGATTGACCTTATGAAGGCCGGCGAACTTGTTCTTGACGATATTCAAGTAGTCACTCTTGACGAAGCTGACCGTATGGCAGACGATGGGTTTACACCGCAAGTTGAGTGGATTCTTCGCCATGTCACAGGTGATCATCAGACCATGTTGTTCTCAGCAACTCTTGATGGCCAGGTAGGCAACTTAGTGAAGCGATACATGAAATCGCCTGAAGAAGTGTCTATTGACTCACCAACAGACACGGTCGGCACAATGCACCACTTGTTCCTTGGTGTTCACAAACTCGACAAAGACAAAGTCATCTCTGCGATTGCAACTTCTGCAGGGAAAACTGTGGTGTTCTGCGATACAAAGCGTTTATGCGACCGCGTGACTGAACACCTGCAAGATCTCGGTATCAATGCTCTCGCAATTCACGGAGATCTCACACAAGCAGCGCGTGAAAAAGCAATTGTCCGTTTCACGAATAATGAGCTGCTTGTTTTGGTTGCAACTGATGTTGCTGCACGCGGAATTGACATTGACGATGTCGCAGTAGTTATTCACTATGTACCACCGATTGATTCAAAGACGTACTTGCATCGCTCTGGTCGTACGGCACGTGCCGGACGTGATGGGTGGGCTGTCACTCTCGCTGAATACAACCAGCACACAACATGCCGCATTATCCAGCGTGCATTGCGTTTAGAAACGAACCCACCGATCGAGATCTTCTCGAACGACCATCGTCTCAAAACCCTCGACTCTTTCCTGTAGTCCTTCCACATCGCCTTAGTTGCGGTGCACATCTCAGTGAGTTCTGGTTATCGAAACCAGTACAGAATGGAGATGTATGGTGGTGAACGAACGCGACAGACTCAAATTGGCGCATCGATTACAAGGTCTAATAGGCGAGGAGGCAACATTCTGATGGAACATCTTCCGTATGGCGGCATTGCCGGCATCGTTTCCAAGGATGATCTGGTGATCTTTCAAGTCGCGATGCATACCGACATGGCTGAACTGCGTACAGAATTGCGGTCAGAGATGGCTGAATTACGTACAGAATTGCGGTCAGAGATGGCTGAATTACGTAGCGATCTACGACTCGAAATGGCCGAACTTCGCACTGAGATATACAAGGCCTTGAATTCGCAAACCTTGAAGATCATCACGGTGATGACAGCCCTCAATGGCTTGATGTTTGCCGGACTCAAATGGGGCTGAGCCCCACGTGACAGTTATTTGTTCAGCCAGGCTGGGCGATTTTTTTCATATGAGGTGATGTCGTCTGCGTGCGTCATGGTGATGCCGATGTCATCAAGACCATTCAAGAAACGGTGCTGAGTAGGCGCGTCCATTGGGAAGCTCTCTTTGAAACCGGCTGATGGAACTTCAACTGTGAGGCGTTCCATGTCAACAGTAATTTCCGTTGTGGAATCAGCTTCGATGAGTTCCCACAGTTTTTCTACTGCTGCCTGAGGCAGGATGACAGGCGCGAGACCATTCTTTGTGCAGTTATTGCGAAAGATGTCGGAGAAGCTCGGTGCAATCACTGCGTCAAATCCGTATTGCTGAATTGCCCACACCGCGTGTTCGCGTGAAGAACCAACTCCGAAGCTTGGGCCTGCTACAAGAATGGTTGCGCCTGAATACTTTTCGTCGTTCAATACGAAATTGCGATCATCGCGCCACGTAGAAAACAAACCGGCTTCAAAGCCGGTGCGCTCAACGCGCTTCAGCCACTCTGCAGGAATGATTTGGTCGGTATCAACGTCGCTTCGCTTTAGGGGAACACCACGGCCGGTGACTATATGTACTGATTTCATTTCAAATCTCCTGGGCTTGCGAAGTGTCCGGCAATAGCGGTTGCTGCAGCGACGGCGGGGGAGACAAGGTGTGTGCGGCCACCGCGACCCTGACGTCCTTCAAAGTTTCTGTTGCTTGTGCTGGCGGCGCGTTCGCCTGGTTCCAACTTGTCGGGGTTCATGGCAAGACACATACTGCATCCTGGCTCGCGAAAATCAACACCTGCTGCGATGAGAATCTTGTCGAGCCCTTCAGCAATTGCTTGGTTTCGCACGGCATGACTACCTGGCACCACCATGGCGCGCTTCACGGTGACAGTGCGTCCCTTGAATACAGCTGCTGCTGCACGGATGTCTTCGATACGGCCATTGGTGCATGAACCAATGAACACTGTGTCAACAGGAACATCGCGCATGTTCATACCAGCAGTGAGTCCCATGTATTCGAGTGCACGACTGATGGTGTTTGCACTTGTTTCGTCTGGTGCATCTGCTGGCGATGGAATGATGCCATTGATCGGAAGAACTTGAGCGGGGTTTGTTCCCCAGCTGACGTGCGGAGACAATGTGGTTGCATCGATGACGACTTCAACGTCAAATTTTGCACCATCGTCTGTACGAAGGTTCTTCCATGCTGCGACTGCTGCATCCCAATCGGCACCTTTCGGTGCATGTTCACGACCTTTGAGATATTCAAATGTGGTGTCGTCAGGTGCAATAAGACCAGCCTTTGCGCCTGCTTCAATACTCATGTTGCAGACCGTCATGCGGCCTTCCATTGAAAGCGCACGAATTGCTGAACCGCGATATTCGATGACGTGTCCAATGCCGCCGCCAGTTCCAATTTTTCCGATGATGGCAAGAATGATGTCTTTGGCGGTCACGCCTTCTGGCACGTCACCTTCAACAGTGATTGACATCCACTTTGGACGTGATTGCGGAAGTGTTTGTGTTGCAAGTACATGTTCCACTTCGCTGGTACCGATTCCGAATGCCAGTGCACCAAATGCGCCGTGAGTTGCTGTGTGGCTATCTCCGCAGACGATTGTCATGCCGGGAAGTGTGCGGCCTTGTTCTGGTCCGATGACATGAACGATGCCCTGATTCGGGTCTCCCATAGGAAACAGTGTGAAACCGTATTCAGCAGCGTTGTCGCGAAGAACTTGCACTTGCTTTGCTGAGATCGGGTCTGCGATTGGCAAATGGATATCAGCTGTCGGAACGTTGTGGTCTTCGGTTGCAATAGTCAGGTCGGGACGGCGCAGTGGGCGACCGGTCAGACGTAAACCGTCAAAAGCCTGCGGGCTTGTTACTTCATGAACAAGGTGAAGATCGATGTAGAGCAGGTCTGCATCTCCGGCAGCGCTGTGCACGACATGTTGGTCCCATACTTTTTGCGCGAGGGTCATTGGATTCGACATAGGGGTTCCTTTCGGAATCTCAATATATGGGATACAGTTCCCAAGTAATGGAAAGCGTATCAGGAGTCGGAGTTCTCGACAAGGCCTTTGTGGTGTTGAATGCGCTTGTCACGCGACCATTGAGTTTGGCTGAAGTCATTGACGCCACTGATATTCCAAGAGCCACCTGTCATCGTTTGTTGTCAGCGCTTGAACATCATGGCGCTGTGCGTCGTAATAGCGACGGCTTGTACTGCTTGGGGCCAACGCTGCTTGGTCTCGGGCGTGGAGCAGCAGTGCAGTTTCCGTTCTTAGAAAGGGCACGTGAAGTTGCAACCGAGTTGCGCGATCGCACGGGGGAAAGCGTTCAAGTTTTTGTGGTTGAAACCGATGGACGACGATGCGTGGTGTCTCTTGAATCTCCGAATGGTTTGAGGTGGATTGTGCCAGAGGGTGCATTGTTCCCGTTGGCTCGTGGGTCAGCTGGCCGGGTTCTTACCGGTTCTCGTCTCAGTTCTGCTGGTTGGGTTGAATCAGTTGAAGAACGGGTGAAAGGTGTTGCGTCGGTGAGTGCTCCGATTATTGATATTGGTGGAACAGTGATTGCTGCTCTTTCCGTATCAGGACCTCTTGAGCGCATGAGTACGAGTCCTGGAGCAAAATTTGGTTCGATTGTCGTACGGGGCGCAAAAACTTTGTCGGATTTTTTGGCGTCGTAATTGCCAATGTGTGGGAATAGATCCACACATTGCAGTTATGGATACAGATTTACCAGAACCAATTCACAGTCTTCCTGACATCACAGATGTAGCAGTGGGGGTGGAACAAAAATTACACACCATGATCGATTCGTTTGAATTACCTGGTGCTCGTTTGTATGGCGTGAACTGCGCATCGCGACCAACAACTGAACCAAACATGTGCCTACTGGCACAACATCCCGATGTCTATGAACTACTCGATGCGCCGTCGAGTGCGTTGGCGCGAATGTTTGATGCAGCAGCAATCGTAACTACAGGTTGGGCTGCGCCATTGCGGCCTGATGGCACCATTGAGGGCGCTCCTAGCGAACATGCGCTACGTAGACGTGTACGTCTTGTTGTTGTAGTTGCAGATAACGGAGTAGCTAGTGCATTGCGGTTTGCAGATGAGCCAGACGAAGTGGTCACAGACCCCGGTTCAGCAACGGGCTCACTGGCAGAGGCGATTACTCGATTCTGGTTTGATCCACCCATTACGTTGGCAGTCAACTCATAGAGAACGTGCGCCGTTTCACAAGGGCGCAAATACGCAAAGTGCCTCCTAACCTTGATGCGTGACCGAGTACAGCACAGCATGGGCCGAACGAATCAGGGCATTGGCGGCCGAAAAGGACGTAGTCATTCTGGCGCACAACTATCAAGTGCCAGAGATTCAAGATGTTGCTCATCACGTTGGTGATTCACTAGCTCTCTCACGCATAGCTGCAACAGTTCCTGAGTCCACCATTATTTTTTGTGGCGTTCACTTCATGGCAGAGACCGCAAAGATTTTGTCGTATGACAAGACAATTCTTATTCCTGATGAGCGAGCTGGTTGTTCGTTGGCCGACACGATTACCGCAGATCAATTACGTGAATGGAAAGCGCAATATCCTGGCGCGGTCGTTGTCAGTTATGTCAATACAACAGCCGCAGTAAAAGCTGAGACAGATATTTGTTGCACCAGTTCAAACGCGGTGGAAGTGGTCGCGTCAATTCCTGCTGATACGCCAATCTTGTTTTGTCCTGACCAATTTTTAGGTGCCCATGTGCAACGCCAAACAAAGCGGTCCAATATGCATATCTGGATGGGCGAGTGTCATGTGCATGCCGGAATCAACGGTCAAGACCTGAAGGCCATGGTGGAAGCTGAACCTGATGCTGAACTGTATGTTCACCCTGAGTGCGGATGCGCCACGAGTGCTTTGTATTTGGCAAGCGAAGGGGTAGTGCCTGCGGAACGCACACATATTCTTTCCACCGGTGCAATGTTGGATGCTGCTCGTACTACTACGGCGCGAAAAGTTCTTGTCGCAACAGAGACCGGAATGCTTCACCAATTACGCAAAGTTAATGTCACGACTGAATTTCAAGCCGTCAATCGTGCCGCTGTTTGTAAATACATGAAGATGATTACACCTGAGAAACTTGAACATTCTTTGATATATGGAAATGATGTTGTTGATATTCCACGTGACATTGCAGACAAAGCTCGTCTGTCTGTTGAGCGCATGATCGCAATTGGCACACCATCTCGTGTCGGCGAATAATCGCGTTCCCAGCCAACTGGCAGCTCCCGAACCAACATGGTCGGTTGAGACTGATGTTGTCGTTCTAGGTTCTGGCGCTGCCGGATTATCAGCGGCGCTTGCAATGCGTCCTGTACGTGATGTTCTTCTCATAACTAAAGACACTCTTGATGCTGGCAGTACAAACTGGGCGCAAGGCGGGCTGGCAGCAGTGCTTGACCCAAATGACTCTATTGAAAATCATGTGCAAGACACACTTGATGCGGGTGCTGGCTTATGTGATGAACAAGCCGTGCGCACGTTGGCCACTGAGGCACCCACCGCGATTCGTTATCTCATGGAATTGGGCGCATCATTTGATCCGGGTTTGCATGAAGGAGTAGCACTCACGCGAGAAGGTGGACATTCACACCGACGTATTGTTCATGCCGGTGGTGACCAATCGGGCGCCGAGGTACAACGAACCCTTGACGAATCGGTGCGCCTAGCAGGTGTGCACGTGGTGGAACGCGCTTTTGGTCTTGATCTTGTAATCGGCCATACATCTGACGGCACGCGTGCGGTGACTGGAGTAAAAGTCGCGATGCTTGACAGCAGCGGTGGCGTACAAAGCGTTGGCATAGTGAACGCTCGCGCAGTCATTATCGCTACCGGCGGATACGGACAGGTGTATGCATCAACTTCAAATCCGTCTGCTGTTACGGGTGATGGCATTGCGCTTGCTTTGCGCGCAGGGTTAGAGGCAAGCGGTCTTGAATTTATTCAGTTTCACCCCACAGTTTTGTGGCGCGGTAGCAAGGCAACAGGCCAGCAAGCACTCATCAGTGAAGCAGTGCGCGGAGAAGGCGGCATTCTTTTAGATGCAGCCGGGCAGCGCGTGATGAAAGGTGTGCATCCGCAAGAAGATCTTGCGCCGCGGGACATTGTTGCTGCTGCAATCAGTGAACGCATGGCGCAAGCACCTGCTGGTGTAGATGACCACGTGTATCTGGACGCTCGCCATATCGAAAAATTTGATGAACGGTTTCCTTCCATCACTGCCTCGTGTCTTGACGCAGGCATCGACCCGCGAACTGAATTAATTCCTGTTGCGCCTGCTGCTCATTACGTGTGTGGTGGTGTTCGCGCCACGCTTAATGGCACAACGGCGTTACAAGGGCTGTATGTCGTTGGCGAAGCCGCATGCACAGGGGTGCATGGCGCAAACAGACTTGCTTCCAACAGTCTTACTGAAGGCGTAGTAGCCGGAACGCGCGTTGGTCGAGCATTGAGCTGGACGTTGCCACCAGTCGCTACTCCCGATGAAACAGAGACTCCTGGAGCATTGATTGATTCGTATCACCGCACAGCATTGCGTTCAGCAATGTCTAAGTATGTGGGCGTGTTGCGCACTCCGGAAGGACTCAACTCGGCTTCACGCATTTTGAACACGCTGTCATCAAATATGTCGGCATCAGTTGTGCCTACTCGTAAAGCCTTTGAAGCCACCAACATGCTTACTATTGCAATGGCGGTAGTGGAAGCGGCAAAGACGCGTACTGAAAGTCGTGGTTGTCACAGGCGTACAGATTTTGATGCACCAAGTGATTCATGGAATCATCATTTGTCGTCCCGCATTGTTGATGGCCAGATTGAGGTGATGTAATGGATATGTATTCACTCACAACTGAAACTGGTGCCTTGTTAGTTGCCGGTGGTCTGAATCCCTTGTACATCGAAGATGTCATTGAGAACACAATCTTGGAAGACCTCGACGGCGGTATTGATGTCACCTCAGTTGCCACTGTCCCTTTTGAACAACGCAGTATTGCCACATTCGGAACACGCGCCGATGGTTGTGTATCTGGTTTAGTCATCGCAGCCGCAGTAATCGAAATGGTGTGTGGGCCCCATGCAAGCTCCATTGATTATTTTCATAATGATGGTGAACGGGTGCAAGTAGGCGATGTGCTGATGAAAATTGAAGCGCCGACTCAATTGTTGTTGACAGCAGAGCGCACCGCACTGAATTTGTTGTGCCATTTGTCGGGCATTGCTACGGCTACAGCTGCGTGGGTAGATGCAGTGTCTAGCACAGGCGCAATTATTCGAGATACACGTAAGACAACACCTGGTCTACGGGCACTTGAGAAGTATGCAGTGCGTTGTGGCGGGGGTCAGAACCACCGAATGAGTCTCAGTGATGCTGCCCTGGTGAAGGACAACCACATTGTGGCTGCAGGTGGAGTGGCTGAAGCCTTCGCCAAGGTGCGTGCTCTTGCAGATACTTTGCCGATTGAGATTGAAGTAGACACTCTTGAGCAATTACAAGTTGCGCTTGATGCTGGTGCAAATGTTGTGTTGTTAGACAACATGCCACCAGATGTGATGAAAGAGGCTGTGGCGATTTCGCAGCGTCACACTGCAAACACAGGACATGCTGTGCTGTTGGAGGCGAGCGGCGGACTCACTATTGCTACTGCTCGATCAGTTGCTGAAACTGGCGTTCATTTCATCAGTGTTGGCGGACTCACTCATTCATCGCCAATTCTTGATATTGGCCTTGACCTTCAAACGATTATCTAATCGCGCGACACAAGCCATTTCGCTTCCGCTTCACCCATAGAGGTGGACGGCGCTGCATTGGTCATGGGCCATAGTTCTTCTGAGATACGACGGAAATTGCCACTGGAGCGCAACTGGCCAAGAAGTGCATAGAGACCTAAGTTGATGCGTTGGATAAACACGAACGACTTTGGAACCGTCGCGTATTGGGCGATAGCCGACGTGCGGTCAAATGTGTGACGCACGATTGAAGTTGCATATGAACTCGTCCACTCCATCACGCGCGATTCACGTACTGGCTCGTAGAAATGGGAGAAGTATTCACCACATTCCTGAGTAGTGAATGGTGCGTCAAGTTGCAACATGCCTGCACCTTCAATTACTTGACGGTATGTATCCATGTCGTCGTCGATGACGGCAGCCTTGACCATTGACTGGAACATCAACATTTCTTCTTGAGTGAAATGTTTAATCAGTCCGAAGTCGAGAAATGTAACCCTGCCATCTCCGTGAAAGATGTAATTGCCGGGGTGAGGATCGCCGTTGAACGCACGGAAGCGATACAAACTGCGAAATACAAACCGAAAGATTGCTTCACCGGCCATATCGCGCTGTTCTTGTGACCATTCACATACTTCTGCAAACGTGTGGCCAGTGACTAACTCGGTGACCAGAATGTTCTTCGTGGAATATTCGTGAAGAACTTCAGGAACATGAATAAACGGGTGGTTCCTATAAAAGTCCGCGAACATCTGCTGATTTGCAGCTTCGTTTTTGTAGTCGAGTTCTTCACGAAGGCGGTCCTTGATTTCTGCAACCATGTCTTCTGGATTTAATGACTTGAATCCGAAGGCAAGCATGGCACCCAACAGGTCTGCAGTGCGTAGATCAGAATCAATTGCTTCTCCGACGCCTGGGTATTGCACTTTCACCGCGACTGCCTTTTCGGTGCCATCGGCGAGACGAATAATTGCACGGTGTACTTGACCAATAGATGCTGAGGCGATTGGCTCGTCATCAAACTCAACAAATATGTCTTTGATAGAGCGTCCAAGTTCGCGTTCAATTTCAATGTGGACGAGTTCGACTGCCATGGGAGGAGCATTTGATTGCAATTGTGACAATGCAATACGCATGGGCTCTGGTAAACCGTCGTCAAGGTAACTGGCCATCTGGCCCACCTTCATGAGGGCACCTTTCATGTTTCCCAATTCATCGGCCACCTGTTGTGCCGATTTCAATTCTCGCGAACGAGACAATTGCTCTTTGCGCTCTGCGCCTGCAAATATCTTTCGGGCTGATGTACCAGCATGTCCGAGTCCGACGCGCGCCCCAAGACGAAGAAGTCGACTATTGCGGCGCCAACGCGAGCGCAGTTGAATTGCTTTTGAACTCATATATCTCCCAGAATTCCCGGTTTGTTTAGTGCGTCGTGATGCACTGCGAGGCACGCGTTGACAAGTAGCGGCACGAATTCAGAAGCCCGTGCATACACAGCGTCATGGTTTCCCGATATCTCAAAAACATGAGTGTCAGGAATCAGACTTGCAAGTGTTCGTTGTCGTCTGAGTGAAACAACTTGATCTTCAGTAGTGATGACAACAGATGTGGGTACGTCAACTTCTGAGAGCCATTTCCGCGAATCAAATCGACCAAGCGCAGAACCCGCCTCAAGAATGCTGCGCCAGTCATGGCTTGCAATTTGGAGCGCAGCCCATGGTTCCCATGTCATTGTCTTTCGTGATAGGTACATGCGCTCGCTGATTGCTTGTTGAATTGATCGGGGAGTGATGCGCGCAAGTCCACCAAATCCGGTGAGCAGAGAAAACATGAATCGTTCTTGACGCGACGTCGCCCAATATCCCGCAGTTGCTGCAAGAACTAACCCACGCACTCGGTGCTCGTGGCGTTTCCACATCAATTGGGCAATGGTGCCGCCCATGGAGTATCCGACAGGAATGAAAGTGGCGATTCCCAATTGATCCATCAGTGCCGCAACATCATCAGCACAATCAGAGAGACGAAACGACTGTGAAGATCTGATGCCACGTCCATGGCCACGATGGTCAAGAGCAATAACGCGAAAGTGTTTGCCGAGTTCTTCGTAACACATGTAGAAATTCAAGTCAGCAGTTGCTGTCCAGCCATGCAAGAGCACGACCGTCGGTGCGCCGGCTGGTCCCGTTATCTCTCGATAAAACGTGGTGCCTCTTCCGGGAAGAGACAATGTGTGGCCGGGGGGCAAATATGGAATGGAATGATCGCTCAGTTGGCAACCTTCAGAATGGTGACGGAAATTTTTGCGCCGTTCTCGAGAGTGATATTGACTTCGTCACTTTCTTTGTGACCAAGAAGTGCAGACCCAATAGGCGAGACAGGACTCATCACTTCGATGCCTTGCTCGGTTCGCTTTTCTTCGATGTGTCCAATGAGGTACGTCTCGGCATCGTCTTCGTCATCGCCATCAAACAAAATGGTGACGGTTGAAAGGACTCCCACTTCGCCATCTGCGGGCGGAGTTGCAAGTTCCGAATCCTCTAAAATGGACAAGAGAAGGTTCTTGCGGTCATTAAACATGCCGTATTCGTCTTTGGCTGCGTGATAGTCGCCATTTTCCTTTAAGTCGCCCATTTCGCGGGCCCGACCAATTTTGTCGGCCACTTCGGGAAGGACTTCATGTTCCAGGTGGACAATTTCGGTCTCGAGTCGGGAATATGTGGCTTGAGAGAGGAGGTGCTTTGCCATGAGGAGAAGGCTACCTGTGCCTTCTACGATGGTCTCCTTATGTCACATCGCATCGCACTCATTGGCGGAGACGGAATTGGTCCCGAAGTTACGGCCGAGGCCGTGAAAGTGGTGCGCGCCACTGGGGTGGCAATCAAGACCACAGATTTCGACCTGGGTGGCATGCGCTACCTGCGCGACGGCGAGATCTTGTCGGACGACGTGTTGAATCAGCTGCGCGGTTTTGACGCCATTTTGTTGGGGGCTGTCGGTACGCCAGACGTTCCTCCCGGCATTATCGAGCGCGGGCTTCTGTTGAAGATGCGTTTTGACCTTGACCTCTATGTCAACCAGCGCCCGTTTGTGGGTACTGCACCTGGCCACGTGACTGCGCACGACTTTGTTGTCATTCGTGAAAACACAGAAGGGCCGTATGTCGGTGAAGGCGGCGTTTTGCGTCGCGGTACTCCTCATGAAATTGCAACCCAAGGAAGTGTGAATACACGGCACGGCGTTGAGCGTTGTATTCGGTACGCATTTGAACTTGCAGCACAGCGCGAACGTAAGCACGTCACTTTGGTGCACAAAACGAATGTGCTCACATTTGCTGGTGATCTGTGGCAGCGCGCATTCAATGAAGTTGCAGCACAATTTCCTCACGTCGGTACTGCCTACAACCATGTTGATGCTGCGTGTATCTATTTTGTTGAAGATCCACACCGTTACGACGTCATCGTGACAGACAACTTGTTCGGCGACATACTTACCGACCTCGGCGGCGCAGTCAGTGGCGGCATTGGTCTTGCATCATCTGCCAACTTGAACCCAGCTCGTACCGGCCCATCAATGTTCGAACCATCCCATGGGTCGGCACCAGACATCGTGGGCACAGGCAAGGCAAACCCCACAGCAGCAATCCTGTCTGCAGCGCTCATGCTTGATTTCCTGAATGAATCAGCGGCAGCTGATCGTATTCGTGCAGCATGTGGCACTGCGCCAACAGGGTCAACCGTCGACATCGGAAATGCCATCGCAGCAATCGTTGCCGGCAAGTAATCTTTCACCACATCACTTAGGAGCAATATGCCTACTCTCGTACCTACACCGAAAATCTGGATGAACGGAACACTTGTCGATTGGGACAAGGCTCAAGTGCATGTCCTGACACACACCCTTCACTACGGCACTGGCGTGTTCGAAGGTATTCGGGCATATGAAACCTCCGAAGGTCCAGCAGTGTTCCGTCTGACTGAACACATCAATCGGATGTTCAAGAGCGCAAAAATTCTTGGAATGGATATTCCCTACACACCAGAAGAACTCATTACTGCTACGAAAGAAGTGGTTCGTTCAACAGGTCTTCCTTCTTGCTACGTGCGTCCGCTTGCGTATTACGGATACGGCGAGATGGGCCTCAACCCATTGCCATGTGTTGTTGACGTTGCCATTGCTTGCTGGCCGTGGGGTGCATATTTGGGTGAAGACGCTTTAACAAAAGGTGTACGCATGAAGATTTCTTCGTGGACGCGTCTTGACCACAACACCATGCCACCTGCTGCGAAAACCGTTGGTAACTACGTGAACTCTTCTCTTGCCAAAGTAGAGGCGTTGAAGGCCGGATACGACGAAGCAATCATGCTGAACCCGCAAGGCTTTGTCAGCGAGTGCACCGGAGAAAATATCTTTGTCGTGCGAAATGGCGTCATCCTGACCCCGCCCCTTTCTGCAGGCGCTCTCGAGGGCATCACACAGGACTGCGTGGCCCAGATTGCCGCCGAGCTTGGCTATGAAATGCGGGTGGAGAACATTGTCCGCTCAGACCTGTATATTGCGGAAGAGATTTTTTGCTGCGGAACAGCCGCGGAAGTCAGTGCTATCAACTCGGTCGATGACCGTGAAGTGCCCTGCCCAGGACCTATCACCACTGCAATTGCAGGGCTCTACGCCAAGGCAGTTCGTGGACAAGTTGCACACTACAAACATTGGTGCGAACTGGCCTAAGACGGCCCCAAAACCACCCCTCATCTGAGAAGATTTCAATGCTGGGGGTCGGCAATTAGGTGTGCTACTTTTTTTGAGTACTAGGGAGTAGGACTCTTGGGTAATCCTTTTAAGGGGGGAAAATGGAAATGAAAACGGTTTTAAATGACCCGGATCTCAATCGGCTTGTCTACAACGCGCTGTCCTTTGGAACAGCAGTTATGTTGGGCGCGTTTGTTTACTTTTTGACACAGATGAAGAGTGTTGCGAAGCAGTACCAAAACGGCGTTGCAGTATCTGCAGTTGTTGTAGGTATCGCGGGCTATCACTACTACAGAATGTGGAGCGGATGGGCAGCAGGAACGGTAAATGAGGGGTACCGCTATGCGGACTGGCTCATTACAGTGCCATTGCTGGTTATCGAACTATTGATTGTCCTCGGAGTAACTGCCGATCGTCGCAAGAAGTTGATGACAACTTTGGTTCCTGCCACTGTTTTGATGATTGGCTTGGGTTACCCAGGTGAAGTCTCGAAGAATGACAACACAAAGTGGTTGTTCTGGGTGTTGGCAATGTTGCCATTCGCCTACATCCTCTTGACACTGTCAAAAGAGTTGAAGTCAGCTGGAAGTCGGGAAACCGGTGCGGTTAGTGCATCAATCAAAAATGCAGCAACAATTCTGTTGGTGACATGGATGGTGTACCCAATCGGTTACTTGTTCCCAGTGATTTTTGCAGTTGGTAACGAAGGAGCTGAAGCTGCTCGTCAGGTGGCCTACACCATTGCTGACATAACGGCAAAGGCACTGTACGGAATAATGATTCTGAATATTGCGAAAGCTCGTTCGGGCGACTCGCACTAGTTAGTTCACATTGAAAAGGCGGGCATGATCTTTAGTGATCATGCCCGCCTTTTTCAATTGGGTGGGGTAAGGTTTGCTCATGAAACCAAAAGTTATTCTGCAAGCCTCAGTACTCATTTCTGCTGCAGCAAGCCTTGCATTAAGTATTTCGTTGTATTTTTCTGGTAGCGAACAGACCGACAAACTCAATGGAATTTATGTAGGAGTCTGGGTGCCATCAATCCTGGCGCTGGGTGCTTTTCTTCTTGCTGGGAAAAAGGAATCGTAAATGTCTGAAGCAACTCTTTTTTCGTTTGGTGCGGTGATTTTTGTCATCGTGTTTACCGGAGCAACCCTTTTTGGCATGGCTTCTTTGAAAGAGTACCAAGACCGGACTAAGTAGTCCTGAAGTGTCTCGTCAAATTGCTCTAATTACTGGCGCATCGTCGGGCATTGGAAAAGCATTCGCTCAGTACTACGCAGCAGCAGGATTTCATCTTGTGCTTATTGGGCGTGATATCGATCAACTGACGTTAGTAAGCGAAGAAATAGTTGCTACTGGTGCAAGCTGCCAGATCTGTGTGGCAGATTTATCGGAGTCAAGTGGCGTGGAAATCGTTCTGGCCTGTTGTTCGGAACCGGATGTTGTCGTTGCAAATGCTGGTGTCACTATGGCTGGTCGAGTGGGCACGAGAGACTGGACAGATCTCGAACAGATGAGTTACCTGCTTGGGGTTGGAGTTGCGCAATTGCTTGAGGGAATTGTTCCCGCAATGACGCAACGAGGGTCAGGAGACATTCTGATCGTGTCCAGTATCGCTTCGTTAATCACAATGCCAAATTCTGCAATGTATGCAGCTTCTAAGTCGTTCGTCACGGCCTATGGACGGAGTGTGGCTGCAGAAACCGAACGATTCGGTGTTCGCGTGTGTGTGCTGTGTCCCGGCTATGTCCATACAAACTTGCATGAACGAGCCGGATTGTCCCACCTTGAAAAGCAAGTCCCACGGTGGATGTGGATCTCGTCAGACACGGTGGTGCAGGCAGGAATTAGGGGTCTTCGGCGCAAAAAGGTGGTGGTCGTACCTGGTCTTGTCTATCGCTCAGTTCGCCCCTTTCTGAATTCCCGCGCCGCCCAGCGCATATGGAGACAACTGACAAAACGGCGTTGAGTTTCTTGCCCCCAATGTGGGTCTGTCAATAAGTTGGGCTTGGGGGTTGACGAACGGCATGGGAAGGCGCGAGACTGTGTGGATGTCAATCGCCAGCACTTCTCGCCGCCTCGTCGGCATCGCTGTCGCGATCATCATTATTCGTTAGCGCACGCCGGTTTCCGACGTGCGCGTTTCAGCCGCCTCTAGGGCGGCTTTTTCATTCACCAAATTTTGATCCAGACGACCCCAAAGAAGAACACTCACATGAACACACAACACACAAAAGAACTAGTCGAAGCATTTGACACCACCTTGCGCGACGGCATGCAAGTAGAAGGTGTCTCTGCAACTGTCGAAGACAAGCTTCGTATTGCTGAACAACTTGATTACCTCGGTGTGCAATTCATTGAAGGCGGTTGGCCAGGGGCGAATCCGAAAGACATCGAGTTCTTTGCGCGCGCGGCAACAGAACTGAAATTGAAGCATTCAACATTGGTTGCATTCGGTTCAACCCGTCGTCCGAAGGGCAAAGTTGACGACGATGCAACATTGCGCAACTTGCTTGATGCCAATACTTCGGCAGTATGCATCGTTGCGAAGTCATGGGACTATCACGTCATAGAGGCGTTGCAGACAACTCTTGATGAAGGCGAACTAATGGTTGCTGATTCTGTCGAATTCTTGACCGGCAATGGCCGTCAAGTAATGGTTGACCTTGAGCACTTCTTCGACGGATACAAGAACAATCCGGAATTCGCAATGCGTGTTGTTTCTGCTGCAGTGATGAAGGGCGCAACTCACTTGGTGATGTGCGATACAAATGGTGGTTCATTGCCTCATGAGATTGCTGAAATTGTTACAAAGGTCAAGGCGTTTGTCGGCAACGATGCGACATTAGGAATTCATTGCCACGACGACACTGGTTGTGCTGTTGCGAACTCAATGGCTGCAGTAATGGCTGGTGTTCGCCACGTACAAGGCACATTGAATGGGCTGGGGGAGCGCACGGGTAATACCAACCTCACAACCGTTATCCCGAATCTTGAATTGAAGATGGGCTTTCGTTGTTTGCCAGAAGGAAACCTTGACCGATTAACAGCTGTTAGCAACCATGTGGCTGAAGTTCTGAATCGGCCATTGAATCCTCAGGCTCCATACGTTGGTTTTTCGGCATTTGCACATAAGGCCGGTCTACACGTATCAGCTATCAAGCGTGCGAAAGATGCATACGAGCACATCGACCCAGTCGTTGTCGGTAATGGCACGCGCTTTGTTGTTAGTGAAATGGCTGGCCGTGCAACTATTGAAGTAAAAGCTGAAGAACTTGGTTTGCAAATGGACGGAGCCGCAATCGGTTCAGTCATTGATGATTTGAAACGTCTCGAGCACGAGGGGTACCACTTCGAAGCAGCTGATGCGTCGCTGGAATTATTGATGCGTCGGGCAAGTGGCTGGAAGCATGATGCATTTCATGTGGAATCAATGCGTGTCGTCACTGATGAAGCAGAAGATGGTGAATTCACAACCGAAGCCACTGTCAAGGTGCGCATCGCAGATCAGAGCTATGCACACACTGCAGACGGCAATGGTCCGGTGAATGCAATTGACGCTGCGCTGCGCGCATCGTTATTGCCTCACTATCCAGTCCTGGCCAAAGTGCACCTGACTGACTACAAGGTGCGCATCTTGGACGGCGCAACCGCCACTGGAGCAATTACTCGTGTGCTTCTTGATGCCACAAACGGTGATCGGTCATGGACCACCATCGGAGTCTCGGCAAATATCATCGAAGCCTCATGGAATGCCCTGGAAGAGTCATTGATCTATGGACTACTCCACGCTTCGGCGTAGAGTTTTAGTTCATGTCGGCTCCCCGCTTTTCTCCAGTTCCTCCGGTTGAACCGGTTCGCTACTACGAGTCTCCCGATTCGGTCCCTGAATCGTGGTCACCTGGTCGTCCCGGAGAAATCCAAGGTCGTCAGCCAGAAGGTGAGCGCCTCGGGTATCAAGGTCCTGATCAGGGGTACATCATTGGTTTAGCCAAACGTGCACGTGCTCGCGTTCGTGTCACTGCAGGCGAAGACATGGATGATGTGTTGCGCGGCTGTTCTCTCATTGCCTTGCGACGTGCGTCTCTGTTTGGCCGTGCGCCAGTGGTGCATGACTTGAATGTTGCATTGGGTATGTGGGGCTTCTTGTCTGACACGCCTCCAGCAGACTTGGTCTCAGTACGCCGCGAATTATTTGTTGGTGTTGGCAATGATGCTCATCACTACAAAGAGGGCCGCGCAATTGCTGACATGGCCCCAAATGAAACCTTGAAGATGTCGCCATCAGAAGTGGTGACTCAATTTTCCACGCAGTGGCGCACGCTCACAGGCTTTTCTGAATGACCATCTACTCGGCTCCACTGTCTGACATCGAGTTTTCACTCAACTCTTTCGTTGACCTTCCCTCCATCATGAAGTTTGACCACTTTGGTGAAGCAGACCACAGCATGGTTTCCGACTTGCTCGCTGAAGCAGGGCGCTTTATGGCTGACATCTTTGCTCCACTGAACAAATCAGGTGACAATGAAGGCGCGAAGCGAAATGCTGACGGAACTGTCTCAACGCCAGAAGGTTTTATCGAGGCATATCACGCATATGTCGAAGCCGGATGGGGTGCTGTTTCCTTTGATACTGGTTTTGGTGGCGGGGGATTTCCTTTTGTTGTCGGTATCGCGATTCAAGAAATGATGAACTCTGCAAACATGGCGCTCAGCATGGCGCCACTTTTGACGCAAGGTGCAATTGATGCCATTCGTCATCACGGTGACGAGATTCAAAAAATGACATACCTGCCAAAGATGATTACGGGCGAGTGGACAGGAACCATGAATCTCACCGAGCCAGATGCCGGTAGTGATGTCGGTTCTGTTCGTACCAAGGCAGTCCCACAGTCAGACGGCACGTATCGCATTCATGGCACGAAGATCTACATCACCTTTGGTGAACACGACATGGCCGACAACATCATTCACTTGGTGTTAGCGCGTACGCCAGATGCTCCAGCAGGAACAAAAGGAATTTCGTGCTTCATAGTTCCGAAATTCCTTGTGGGCGCAGATGGTTCCCTTGGTGCAAAGAATGATGTCTCGTGTATTTCTATCGAGCACAAACTAGGCATTAAGGCCAGTCCCACTTGCGTGTTGTCGTTTGGCGACAATGACGGAGCCATCGGTTATCTCATCGGTGAAGAAAACCATGGCATGCAATACATGTTCACCATGATGAACCAGGCACGACTGTCAGTGGGCCTTGAAGGACTATCGCTTGCAGAGCGCGCATATCAACAGTCGCTTGAGTATTCAGTGCTTCGTCACCAAGGTCGTGCACCGGGGGCACCTGCAGGTGAAGCATCCTCCATCATTGATCACCCCGATGTGAAGCGAATGCTTGTCACTATGAAGTCAACGATTGAAGCGCTTCGTCGTTTGTTGTACTGGAACGCTGCGTGCATCGATATTGCGGCACATCACCCCGATGCAACGGAACGTGAAAAGGCAGAAGACTTGGCAGCACTGCTAACTCCGCTGTCAAAGGGGTGGGGCACCGACATGGGTGTTGCACTCACGGGTATCGCAATTCAAATTCATGGTGGCATGGGATTCATTGAAGAGACCGGCGTAGCACAGCATTATCGCGATGCTCGCATCACCACCATTTATGAAGGAACAAATGGCATTCAAGCGATGGACTTGGTTGGCCGCAAAATGGGACTTAAGGGCGGCGCCGTTCTTGGCGGCCTACTTGACGACATTGATGCGCTCGATGCCAAACTCATCAAACATCCTGAGCTTGTCTCGCTCGCATCTGCATTGCAGTCAGCATTGAAGTCTGTGCGCGGCACGACGGAATGGTTGCAACGCAATGGCACGAATCAAGTTGCTGTGTTGTCTGGTGCAACGCCGTACCTAACCCAACTATCAACACTGGTTGGTGGTTATGTGATGGCTCGATCAGCGCATCTAGCCGTTCATTCGGAAATGGCGTCCGATGAAATTGCAGCAAAAGTCGCTACAGCACGATTCTTTTGCGAACAACTTCTTCCTGTTGTTCATGGTTTGAGTTCATCAATCACTGGTGACGGTGATTTGTTGATGAGCTTCACTCACGACACGTTGTCGCGTTAAAGATCAATTGCGTGGGCGTGTAGTCCTTCGACATCACAGAATTCTGTGGCTGCCATATGTGTTGAATGCAGTTTCACTTGAGGTGCTTTGCCTTCTTCGAAAGCTTCCTGCCAACGCGGTGCGCACAAGCACCATTGGTCTCCAGCCTTCAGGCCTGCGAAGCCGTACTGAGGCATTGGGGTTGAGAGATCATTGCCCGCAGCCTTCGAGAACTCAAGGAACTCATCAGTCATGATGGCGCACACGGCATGAACCCCAACATCGTCACCACCCACTTCACAGCAGCCAGTTCTGTAGAAACCTGTTACTGGTGATGTGCAGCATGTGCGTAAGCGCTCTCCGAGCACATTGAGTTGTTCTGTCTCTGTAAAGCCATCCATCTCTTCAAACTACCGTTGACTGCTGTTCAATCGCTGTGCCACTAACCTTTAAGAGTCATGTCTGATTCTCCTCGCTATCGCTTCGCCCCCTCACCAACTGGCTTTTTCCACGTTGGGGGAGCGCGCACTGCTCTCTATAACTGGGCGCTTGCGTTACGTACTGGCGGAACATTTGTCCTTCGTATCGAAGACACTGATGAATCTCGAAATAGCCCTGAATGGACCCAAGGCATCATCGACGCTCTGTCATGGCTGGGAATTGATTCACAGTCGCCACGATTCGAAGGGCCGTACTTTCAGTCGCAGAATGCAGAACTACATATTGCTGCTGCCATGAAATTGCACACTATGGGTAAGGCATATTGGTGTGATCTCACGGCCGACCAAATTCAGGAACGTGCAAAGTCTTCAGGCAAGCAGGGTTACGACGGTTACTCGCGTGACCGCGGACTTGCTGGTGGCCCAGGGCACGTATTGCGGTTCCGTGTGCCAGAAGGCGCAACCATCGTGTCTGACCTTGTTCGCGGTGAAGTGGAATTTGCAAACGAGACAATTGAAGATTTCGTGCTGTTGCGCAGTAATGGCAGCCCCATGTTCTTGCTCGCCAATGTGGTTGACGATATTGAGATGCGCATCACGCATGTGGTGCGGGCTGAAGAGCACTTACCAAATACACCGAAGCAACAAATGTTGTGGGAAGCACTAGGCGTGACGCCACCAATCTGGGCACACGTGCCCGTCCTCGTGAATGAACAGCGCAAGAAGTTGTCAAAGCGCCGCGACAAAGTTGCTCTTGAGCAGTATCGCGAAGAGGGAATTCTTCCCGATGCAATGATACGGAAATCGTTCCGTGGGCTTCAATGGTGGAAGAGTTCCGTCTGGAAGATGTCAATCATTCACCAGCTTTCTTTGACATTAAAAAGTTGGCCTCATTCAATGGTGATTACATTCGCGCTATGTCGCTAGATGAATTCATTCAGGCAGCAGCTCCCGTACTTGCTTCTACCGAAGCATGGCCTGCAGATCGGTTTAGCACGGACGTGTTTACTCAAGCAGCACCTCTTGTGCAAACTCGAGTTGTCACATTGTCAGAGATTCCAACGATGGTTGATTTCTTGTTCCTAGAGAACCCTGCAATTGATAACGACGCATGGAACAAAACAATGAGTGCAGATTTTGCTCGCGAAGTACTTACAGACTTCACTACAGCAATCGCGACAGCTGAATGGAACCACGACAGTCTCAAGGGAATCCTTGAAACCTGGACAGAAGCACACGGCTTGAAGTTGGGAAAGACACAAGCGCCGATTCGTGTTGCAATTACTGGTCGAACAGTTGGCCCTCCATTGTTTGAGAGTCTTGAAATTCTTGGTCGTGATGAAACAGTTCGTCGCCTCGCTGCCGGCATTGCACGGCTGGGATAATTCCTGACATGCGCGCTTTTGTGCGTTCTGCATTAGTTCTCACGTTCGGAGCATGTATAGCTCTCGTCTCGTACGTCGGAATTGCTGCAGTATCAGTTACGTGGGCTGGCACACACAGCGAGACCGAAGTTGTTGATGCAATTGTCGTAATGGGGGCAGCACAATACGACGGTGTACCTTCGCCATTGCTTGCGTCGCGATTGCAGCATGCACTTGATCTGTGGAAGCAAAAACAGGCTCCGCTTATTGCAGTGACCGGAGGAAAACGACCGGGAGATCGTTTTACCGAAGGCGATACGTCGCGACGGTGGCTGACCGACAGGGGAGTGCCATCTACTGACATCGTTGTTGAATCATCTGGTCGTTCTACATGGGAATCCATTAAGAACCTCGCCCCACTGTTGACCCAAGCAAATGTTCATTCGGTGGTGGTTGTCAGTAGTTCATGGCATGTGCAGCGCACCGCGTTGTCACTGGAAGAATTGGGCTTCCGTGCCCACAGCTCGGCTTCGCCTGATGGAGTCCTTTCAGGGTCATCTGAAAAATCGAAACTGACTCGTGAAATTGCTGGTGTTTCCCTTGGTCGAATCATTGGATTTGGCACTTTGTTTGACATCACGGGCTAAGTCCACGGTGGTGGTCACGGCGAGTCACCGCTAAACTGGTGCACGCACTGGGGAATGGTGTAATTGGCAACACAGCAGTTTCTGGAACTGTTATTCAGGGTTCGAGTCCTTGTTCCCCAACCACATGGACGTTGACATCAACTCCCTTGAAACGGTTTCGTACCGTGTTCATCAGCCAGGCGATCAGGGCATCGCCGTTATTGCGCTGAATCGTGACAGCAAGCGCAATGCGCAGAACAATCAGATGACCTACGAACTCAATGCGTGTTACGACGCTGCGGCTCGTGATTCCAATGTCAAGGTCATTGTTCTTCGTGCAGAGGGCAAACATTTCTCTGCTGGCCATGACCTACGCGACAAATCGAACCATCTTGATTTCCCACAAGTGTTTCCTCAATCAGGTTTCACGGGTGAGGGCCAAGAAGGAATGATGGCTCATGAAGAAGAGGTGTACTTCAACATGTGTTGGCGTTGGCGCAATATTCCAAAGCCTGTCATTGCTGCCGCACAAGGAATGACAATTGCTGGCGGTCTCATGCTGTTGTGGGTTGCAGACATCATCATCGCTGCAGACGATGCCACTTTTTCTGACCCTGTTGTTGCCTTCGGAGTCAATGGTGTTGAGTACTTTGCTCACCCATGGGAATTTGGTGCCCGTAAAGCAAAAGAACTTCTTTTCACTGGTGACACGTTCACTGCGCAGGAAGCAATGGATGCAGGCATGATCAACAGAGTTGTGCCGGCAGCAGACCTTGAGTCAGCCACAATGGCTATGGCCGCAAAGATTGCAACGAAGCCCGGGTTTGCGTTAAAGCTTGCCAAAGAATCGGTGAATCAGACACTTGAAGCACAAGGGCAATACAACGCATTCCGTGCTGCGTTTTCTTTGCAGCATCTCGGACACGCCAATAACAAATTGCGTTTTGGCATGGCAATTGATCCATCCGGGCTGTAATTCCCAACATGTCAACTGTGCCTACTCCTGAAGCGGTACACGATGAATGCACAGTGTGGTTACACGACAATTGGAATCAGGAACTGTCGCTACTCGAATGGCGCGAGCGACTTGTTGATTCGGGGTGGGCTGTTCCACATTGGCCAACGCAATGGATGGGCAAAGGCCTTCCTGCATGGAGCGAACGCACTGTGTCGCTTGCGCTGAACGCAATCGGCGCACCCGGCCTACCTACTGGTGTTGGTATGTCATTAGCCGCTCCCACGATTCTTGAACATGGTTCGCCAGACATGAAGACACGGTTCCTGCGTCCCACACTGACGGGGGAATACTCATGGTGCCAGCTGTTCAGCGAACCAGGCGCAGGTTCTGACCTTGCTGGTCTTTCAGCAAAAGCCGTACTTGACGGCGACGAATGGATCATCAATGGCCAAAAGGTCTGGAACACCAGTGCGCACCATGCCGATTATGGCATCTTGCTTGCACGAACAGATTCCTCAGTGTCGAAACACCATGGCATCACATATTTTGTCCTACCAATGAAGCAAGACGGGGTAATGGTTCGTCCACTTGCGCAGATGAATTATCACTCGTCGTTCAACGAAGTGTTTATGACAGATGCGCGCCTTCCAAAAGATTTTGTGGTCGGTGATGTGAATGCAGGCTGGACTGTTGCGTTGGCAACCCTTGCGCATGAACGACGTTTCGGCAATATCGTGTCGCGACCAAAAGTAAACACCGGTGGGCGAGCAGTGCAAGAAGCACTTATTGAATACACCGAATACATGGAGACCTACAAGTGGTATCCACAACGTGCTGGAAGAGTTGATCTCTTGGTTCCGCAACTGACCGAACGCAATCTCAATGCCGACCCATCGCTGCGTCAAGAAGTTGCGCGCATTCTGGCAATGCAAAAAGTAAGTGGTTGGACCGCAGACCGTGCGCGAGCAGCGCGCGAGCTAGGCAAACCACCGGGCGCTGAAGGCTCTGTTGGCAAATTAGCAATGAGCACTATTGCGCGCCTCGCATCACTTGCACACGGCCATATTGCCGGTGCTGACGGAATGTTGATGGGTCCTGACTCTCCAGCTGTTGGAATGGTGGCAGAAGTTCTTGTATCTGTCCCTGGGCAATCAATTGCCGGGGGAACTGATGAGATTCAGCACAACATTCTTGGCGAACGCGTGCTTGGCCTGCCTCGCGAACCGCAGTGAGATGTTTTTAATAGAAGAGGATTGCTAAATGTTGACAGTTGACAACTTTATTTTTTTCACTGCGTATGGTCTTGTCGCATTTGGCGCGTACCTAGTCGTCAAACATTTAGCCGAGGGCAAAAAGGACAAATAGAAAGAAGGGACTTTTGGTCGTCACCAATTTTCCCTGTTGTTAGTTGTTGACTGATCCGTCAGGCATTGTGGCGCCATTCAAGATTGTGCCCGACTGGTTTGTATTTGTCATATCTGAACCCATCAAATTGGCGCAAAATAGATCTGCGCCTGTGAGGTTTACACCTGTCAAGTTGGCGTTTTCCAAATGTGACATTGATAGATCTGTTCCTGTCAGGTTTGCATCTCGTAAATCAGCGTGTGAAAGCCACGCGCCAGACATGTTGGCGCCGCAAAGGTTTGCACCACACAGAATTGTATGTTGAAAATCGGATCGGTACAGCAGTGCGCCAAATAAATTGGCGTTAGTTAGATCTGCTCCGGAAAAGTCTGCAGTTGCAGACATCGCACGAAACAAAGTTGCGCCGGCCAAATTTGCACTCGAGAGATTTGCGCGAAACAAAGTTGCGTTGGTCAGATTTGCGCCGCTCAGATTTGCACCAGAAAGATTTGCCTCTTTCAAGTACGCATCGGTCAAATCAGCATGAGAAAGGTCAGCCCCAGCCAGATCTGCCCTGGGTTCAATGGAATAACCTTTAACCATCACGTTGTAGAGGCTATCGGGGGACGTTATTTACAAAAATCTGTGAATTCCCACATTGCGGGGTCGTTCGCAATCTGGGACTCGCTCGGTAGAGTTCTATCGCTACTTGGCCCCATCGTCTAGTGGCCTAGGACACCACCCTCTCAAGGTGGCGGCACGGGTTCGAATCCCGTTGGGGCTGCCAGGCAATGGGTTAGTTTTTATAGGTGCAAAAAACTAAAACCCTTCAGATCTTGTTGAATCGTTTTCGCTTGGCGGTGCTGGCAATGCCGGCCGTTGTAGCGGTACTGGTGCTTCGGTACTTCTTGCAGGAAGTGTTCGAGGTCGGCGAGGTAGCCACATTTGGTGAAATCGGTTCTGTGATTACTGGCGTGACCCTGATTCTTGGTTTCATGCTCGGTGGAGTCCTTTCTGACTACAAAGAATCAGAAAAATTGCCTGCATCTGTCGCTGTTGCCCTTTCCGGATTTCGTTCCACAGCACATTCTGGTTTATTGGCAAAAGATCTCGACGTATCACTGGTTAATGCGCGCATTTCAAAAGTGGCAAATGCGATTGCAGGGTGGTTTGTCGGAACGAATTCAGAAGAAGAGATGTGGAACTCACTGTCAGATTTTCCGGCGCTAATTGTTGATCTCGAAAAAGCAGGAATGGCGTCACATTATGTTGGGCGTTTGATGGTGCTCAATGGTGAGATAAATACAACCTTGAACAGAGTTGCGGTGGTTCGCAACACGTCATTCGTTCAATCTGGTTATGTATTGATGTCGATTTTGGTGCTGGTGCTACAAGGGTCTCTGGCAATTGTGAGCTTTCCGTCATCAATCATGTCGTGGATTGCACCTTCAGTTCTTAGCCTTGCCTACGCCTACTTATGGCTACTAGTGCGCGATCTTGATAATCCATTTGGCCACGGTGAAAACGACGGCAAGGGCAGCGGGGCCGACGTTGATATCACGCCATTGTTGAACACTGTGCGAGCATTGAATTCGTGATGGCGCACACCGATAGTCGGCTATTGATTTTAGTTACGCTGAAGGAATGAAAAGGTTTCAAGCAACGTGGTTGCTGTTTCCCGTAGTCGTGGCAAGCGCGGCGGTCTGGAGCGCGCCTGCCGATGCTGCAATGCGGGCTGCCCCCAAAGGCATGAACGGGGTGTTGCGCAAACTTGCGTCGAATGACGGGCGGTTTGAAGCTTCCGGAAATTCTGTGTGGGCAATCAACAATGGCTCCAGACTCACGCCTGTTGATGCTTCTGTAGTTGTAGACAGGGTCAGCGGATCAGTTCTTGAATTTCCTACTGCGTTAGGTGATGAAGTTTCAGCTTCCTCGATGTCAACTGCAGTCGAAGTGAGACAGCCCGTGAAGACGACTGGAGTCACAGCGTCTCGGACTGTGACGGTGATTCCGCTGCAGTGGCCTGGTGCAACATGGAAAACCTCAGATCGCACAATGGCGAATTCAATTGTTAGCAAATTGACGCCGTGGTGGCGTGCAATGTCAGCGAACCAAGAGGCGTTAAACATTCGGTTTGCAGCAGTTCTTGACGTGTCGTCAGTCAACGGCATCGGTCAGTGTGATTTCTATGCAATGTCAGACTTGGCTGTTGCATTTGCGAAGGAGAAAGGCCTGTATGACACCTCAAACCACCTGATGATGACATTCACAGGTGAAAACGAGGATTGTGGTTTCGGTGGACTCGGTGAAGTGGGTGGGAACCTGACCTGGACCTACACAGCTCCTGGTTATGAAGGAATTTGGGCTCACGAATTGGGTCACAACATGGGCTTACCGCATGCGAATGCGTGTAATGCCGGAGTCACACTGACCTATCTGAAACCGTGCGAAGAAGTTGAGTATGGAGACGTCACAGGCACCATGGGCATGGGTGGGCCGTCTGGCTTTTATGCGCCAACGTTTCTTGCCAGCGTCGGTTGGTTGCCAGAAGCTAATCGTGCAGTGTGGGCGAGAACATCTGCAACGTATTCATTGAATCGTCCTGACCGTTCCGACCTCGGGGTGACAGCAATCAACATTCCCGGCTTAGATGGAACATTGGGTGACAATTCATACTGGGTGCAGTACAACCCGAACGCTCTCACGTATGTGACTGACCCCAATCGAGCAGAGCACGGTGGATTAGTAATTACGTTTGAACCTTCAAAGGAATTTGCAGAACATCGCATCAGTCTTGGTGGAGTTCTTGGTTCTCCTACTAGTACTAGTTATCTCTGTGACCTGACGCCGCCGACTACATTATTGACTGGAATTGATTACGCGACTGATCCGCGTTTGTTGCCGCTTCGATCATGGACCGACCCCCGTAATCGATTCAAAATCACCTTGGCATCAGTAGACGGAACGGCGGCTTCAGTACAGATTGAGCCGTTGATTAATTCGGCTGTTACTGCACCTGCGACGGTTTCGGCAACACCAAACCCCTCGGGAGCAACGAGCCTCTTAGTTTCTTGGCAGATTGCAGCCGATGCATACGGTGTGAATGAGCCAACAACATGGAATGTTGACTTTGGTGAAGATGCCACGAAGAGTTGTATTGCGTTGGTATGGGAATTGTCATGCACCGTTTCAGACATCAGCAGAACTCAGACCTATACACCCGGAGTCTCTGGCACTAATGGTCTTTCACGTTCAACCAGGGTCACTTCAACTGCTGAACTGCTTGGAAACTCGCCGCCCGTATTCACTGCATCATTTACAAACACTTCAGATGAAATTGTGGCCAAGATTCATGTAGACAGCGGAGGTTCACCTCTTATCGGAAACCCAACTGTGGAAATTGAGGGTAGTCAATCATGCACAATTGAGCCTGAAGGTGATTCAACGTGCACATTCTTTGGACTGCAACGCAAAACGGCACATACGTTGATTGCTAAGGGAACAAATGCAATCGGAACCCGCGAAACAAGATTTACCGCTCGAACGCTTGCGGGTACACCTGAAAATCCAACAATCTCAGGAAAATTTGTCGGCTCTGAATTGGTTGCCACTGTTTTTGCTGATGCTGCGGACCAGAACAACGTTGATGTTTTCGAAATGTATTGCATTGCACAGAAGGGTGTAAAGAGCGTCTACGGATTTGGCGAAGGAACATCGCCAAACTCTAAAACCTTTCGCCTACCGAAGATGAAGGGCAAAGCTAATTACTGTTATGGCCGCGTTATGTCGACCGGTACCGTAAAGATTTATTCAAGTGGGTACGAGCTCTTGCGAATTGCAGCTAACGGTAAAATCACCTCGGGCAAACTTGTTATCACGCCGACTATTTCGTCCAATGTCGCAGGCATTGTCAATGTGAAGTGGAAAGCAACAGATTCACTTGGAAAAGTTCAGTCTGTAACTGCTAAATCTTCTACGGGCTCTTGCAAAAAAACCACGGCAACTAGTTGTGTGATTAAGGGCCTAACAAGCGGTTCAGTTATAAGCATTGTGTTGTCAGGCCGTGGAACATCAGGGTCTGAAACTGTCCGATCGAACATCGTAGTGAAATGAGAAGTATGTCAAAAAAAGTATTCATGATGGCGGGGTTGTTGATTCTTTTAGCTGCGTGCTCGGGCAAGGGCAGCACGCCCACCACAACTTCGTCAACCAGCACGACAACGTCGACAACTACAACGTCGACAACGACTACCTCCACAACAACGATTCCTGTAGCGCCAGAGATTTCAACTCCTGCTGAGACAATTCCAGTAATAAAGACAGAAGGACGCAAAACAGCTGGGCCATGTGTTGGTGTCAGTGATGCCGACTATTGCGTATGGGGAACTCGGCCAGTTGATAAGACAATTACGAATAGTCGAAGCGTTGCATTCGACTCGTTGATCGAACAGGGTTTCACATCGATGTCGGATTCAATGGAAACTGTTGAAATGGAATTTGAGAGCCGAACAATTGGAAAGTTCATTGCGGCTACGGAAGCAACAGACCCCAATGCGATTTGCATGCAGGTTTCGATTGCTTCCAGCCAAGGACTTCCACTGTCGACAATGTCGTACACAGACAAGGACGGAACTGGAGTTCGGCAACGTGTCACTATGCCTGTTGTGAACGCTCTTATTCCTGGCACCAAACATGCACTCAAGATTCAGAAAGGGCCAGCATGTCTCATACATGATCTTTCAGTGATGGTGGCAATGTCGTCTGAGTACAAGTATCCGTCAAAATATGGCACGCTGAAGATTGATGGCCGTAAGTCAACTGGCTCTCTCTGGGCATTGATTGACTGATCTTTAGATCTGTCGAGTGCCAGACTGGACTCCATGTTCTCTGGTCTTTTATCCATCCCGCAAGCGGTGCTTCTGGGAATTGTTGAAGGAATCACAGAATTCCTGCCTGTGTCATCTACTGGACATCTTCTTGTAGTGGGTGAGCTCATCGGATTCGGATCTGGATCATCAAGCTCTGCTGCAGACACCTATTCCATCGCGATTCAATTCGGAGCAATTCTTGCTGTATTGCTTTTGTATCGCCACCGTGTGTGGTCCGCCCTGCGAGGTCTTGTCGGGGCTGATGCAGACGGTCGAGCTTTTCTGATTCGTTTGATCGTTGCTTTCTTGCCCGCAGCATTCATTGGTGTAGTCGCTGGCGATGCAATGAAGACTGCACTATTCGGCCCAGTGCCAGTAACCATCGCATGGATAGTTGGAGGAGTGGTCCTTCTCAGATGGAAACCAACAGTCGGATCGGTGGCACTTCACGAAATGCCAATACGTTCTGCATTCATCATCGGATGCGCGCAAAGTCTCGCATTGTGGCCAGGAGTCAGCCGAAGTCTGGTCACACTTATTGCTGCTCTTGCAGTGGGCTTATCGATGTCGGCCGCAATCGAGTTCAGCTTCTTGCTTGGTCTCGTCACTTTGTCATCTGCAACGGCACTCGACGTAACAAAACACGGAAGTGAGTTGGTTGATCAATTCGGATTACTTGCCCCGGCAATTGGTCTCGTCTGTGCGTTCATTACTGCTGTGATTGCAGTGAAGTGGATGGTGGGGTACTTAGAGTCGCATTCTCTTCGGGTATTCGGTTGGTACCGCCTTGCAATAGGTGCGGTTTCTATCATCCTTCTTGCCACAAATGTCTTGTAGGTAACAGCGGGGCGCCTACCATGGGCAAATGGCACGCATCGTATTCATAGGCGCTGGAAGCACAGTATTTGCGCGAAATCTCATGGGCGACATTCTCAGTTTTCCTGAACTGTCTTCAAGCACGATTGTTTTGCACGACATCAATGAAGAGCGACTTCGTACATCAGAGATTGTTGGGCACAAGATTGTTGAAACACTTGGTGTGCAAGCAACAATTGAAGCAACTACTGATCGACGCGCAGCTTTGGCTGGCGCGAATTATGTCATCACGATGTTTCAAGTTGGCGGATACAAGCCCTCGACTGTGATCGATTTTGAAATTCCAAAGAAGTTCGGATTGGAACAGACAATCGCGGACACATTGGGAGTCGGTGGAATTATGCGTGGTCTTCGCACTATTCCAGTAATCCTCGATATTTGTCGTGATATGGAAGAACTGTGTCCTGATGCGCTCTTACTGAATTACGTGAATCCGATGAGCATGTTATGTTGGGCAATTTCTCGCTCATCGACAATCAAAACAATTGGCCTGTGCCACAGCGTGCAACACACTGCACATCAGTTGGCCGAAGATTTGGGTATCGATGCAGACACGGTTGAGTATCGGTGTGCCGGAATCAATCACATGGCCTTTTATCTGAATTTTCAGCAACGCCAAGGAAATGACCTGGTTGATCTGTATCCACGCATCGCAGAGCGTGCAAACATTTTTCCGATGCCAACTCGTGGCGACGTGGAGCGCAGCGATGGTGGAATTGACGGGCTATCAGATGCTGTGCGGTACGAAATGTTCAAGCGTCTTGGTTACTTCGTAACTGAATCTAGTGAACACTTCAGTGAGTATGTCCCGTGGTTCATTAAGAGTGGTCGTTCTGATTTGTTAGACAAGTTCGGTATTCCACTTGATGAGTACCCACGCCGGTGTGAGCGCCAGATTGAGGGTTGGGAGACGTTGAGGACCCGGCTAGAGAATCCGGATGCACGCGTGCGTGTGGTGCAAAGTATGGAATACGGCAGCGGAATTATTCACAGCATGGAAACTGGTCAATCTCGAGTCGTGTACGGCAATGTGCCGAACAGGGGAATCATCAGCAATCTTCCGGACGATTGTTGTGTTGAAGTTCCATGCGTAGTTGACTCTTCCGGCATTACGCCTACGCATATTGGGGCATTGCCTCCACATCTTGCAGCATTGATGCAAACCAATATCAATGTTCAGTCACTGACGGTGGAAGCAGCGCTAACTGGAAAGCGGGAGCATGTGTATCACGCAGCGATGTTTGACCCGCACACTGCGGCAGAACTTGACTTAGATCAGATCTGGGCCCTCGTTGATGAATTACTCACTGCGCATCGGGGAATGATCCCTGAAGCCCTGTTTTCGTAATTGTTTATACGAAGGGCATTACTTCTTCGGCGACAAGATCTAAGTGCTCAAGGTCGCTGAGGTCAAGAAACTGCACATACATACGTTGCGCACCTGCAGCGCTCCATTGTGTCAGTCGTTCAATGGCTTCAGCTGGTGTGCCACATAATCCGTTGAGACGAAGTTCTTCTACCTCGCGTCCAATTGCAGCTGCGCGGCGAGCAATGTCTGCATCATTCTTTCCGACGCACACAACCAAGGCTGACGAATACTGCAAGCTCAGCGGGTCACGTCCGATGGAAGTACAAGCTGCTCGTACTCGTTCACACTGTTCGGAGAATCGTTCAATACTTGAGAAAGGAATGTTGAACTCTGCTGCATAACGCGCGGCCAACATAGGCGTGCGCTTTGGTCCACCTCCACCAACGATGATTGGAGGGGGAGACTGCACAGGCTTTGGCAGTGCAGGTGAATTTTTAATTGTGTAGTGCTTGCCTGAGTAGTTGAACTGTTCGCCATTAGGTGTGTTCCATAGGCCGGTAATCACTGCAAGCTGCTCGGTCAAAATGTCGAATCGTTCACCCAGTGGTTCAAAGGGAATGCCATATGACGAATGCTCGATGCCGTACCAGCCTGCGCCAAGACCAAGTTCGACTCGACCATTCGACATGTCGTCAACGTTGGCAACACTGATTGCAAGTACGCCGGGATTACGAAATGTTGCGGAGTTCACCAGCGTGCCGAGACGAATGGTGGATGTCTCGCGTGCGATACCGGCAAGTGTGATCCACGCATCAGAAGGGCCTGGCAGGCCCGAGAAATGATCGCCCATCACTTGGTAGTGGTCACTGCGAAAGAATGCGTCGAAGCCGAGGCGTTCAGTACGTTGTGCGACTGCGAGAAGTTGGGCGTAACTAGCGCCCTGTTGTGGTTCGGTAAAGATGCGTAGTTTCACGCACTTAATCTATTACCCAATAACTGTGGTGGTTGTAGTTGGATCTGTGGTTGATGTGGTTGTTGTCGTGGAAGTAGTGCTGGAAGCGCCCCGACCGTAATGGGCATCGAGAGCCTTCTTAATGTGTCGGGCTAACTGCAATCCGCCGAACCGGTTCATATGCACTGAATCACCAGAAAACCAGTGTTTGTTATTGCGGGAAATCTTGTCCCAGTCGAGCAGTTCCATTTTGTTCTTGTTTTGCTTAGTGCGAAGCACTGCATTGAAGGAACGACTTTTTATTTTCACATTTGCGTTTTCTTGGTATGTGAGCCAGATAAGCGAAGCACCTTGTTTTTTAACTTCTCTGTTGATTGCATCGATAGCTTTTGCTAAATAGGTAGGGCCCGTATCGTTGTAGCCCGTTGCAACGATATAGACATCAATATTGTCGTGGCGGTGATTGACAATTCTTTGTAATGAACTGAGGTCTGACGATTGACTACACCCCTTATCAATGAGTTGTTGACAGCCCCATGTCTCAAGAACTGCGTTGTATTGGCTACTCCATAGAGGTTTCATTGATTCAGGAGCCCACCGAAGGACATTGGCGACTGAATCACCGACAATGACAACATTGCTGGTCTTGCGGGTTGCATGTGCCGCGGTCGGTAAACACATTGCGACGATAAGCGAGAGAACTATTGCACCAATTCGAAGTCGCGCGAAAGTTGGCATAGCTGTAACTCTATGCGGTGATGGCAGACCAGTTGTGATGAAGGTTTTGAAGTTGCTCGGGAAGCCGTATGACGTGACGTTGTGAGATAGGTGGCAAGACGGTTCGCACTGCAATTGCATTATTGAGCGCAGAGGGAACTTGGTGGCTGACTCCAAACATGATGCAACGTTGCATGGCCCGAGTAAATGGATTATGGCGTCCTTCTGTGCACGCCACCCCAATGCATCGCGCCAATTCGTACATATCGGTGGCGTAACCCTGAGGTTCATGTTCAAGACCAGTCGCGAGACGACGCAATAGCCAGGTGGCTGTTGGTCCGAGTACCGGCAGCCAGAACATTTCGACGTACGGATCACCAATGGCATAACCGGTCGCCTCGATTATGGGGTCGTGCCATGGGCGAACCTCGAGCTGGCCGTTCGTCTGCAAAGTGGATGGTTTCATGATTCCTCAAATTTGTGTTGGTACTTCTCTATGTGTGCGCATCAGGCAGAATAAGGACAATGAAAGATGAACAAATTTCTGCGGCGGACCTTGAGCAGGTTTCGCAATGGCTGAAAGATGCGGAACGAATCGTCGTGTTTACCGGGGCTGGTATCTCTACTGATTCAGGCATCCCTGATTTTCGAGGCCCGAATGGTTTATGGACTCAGAATCCGTTGGCGGAAAAGACTTCTACGTTGAGTTATTACCTAAACGACCCAGAAGTGCGCAAAGTTGCATGGGAAGGTCGTGTACGAAACTTCAATGGCACAGCACAACCAAATGATGGTCACCGCGCTCTCGTTAATATGCAACGCGCTGGAAAATTGACAGCAGTGATTACCCAAAATGTTGATGGGTTGCATCAGGACTCGGGAATTGAGCCGATCAATGTTGTGGAAGTGCACGGCACAATAAAGTTTGGTCGTTGTTGGGAATGCAAAGACCGCCGACCAATGAAGTATTTCATTGAGCGTGTGATTGCCGGCGAAGAAGACCCGCATTGCGAACTGTGTGGCGGGGTAGTCAAGAGCGATGCAATTTTGTTTGAACAAGCTCTTGTGCCTGAGGTAATTGACAGGGCATTTGATGAAGCAGGACGGTGCGACGTGCTGCTCGCGGTGGGTTCTACGTTGGCCGTTGGTCCGGCGAACCAAGTGGTTCCGCGCGCTAAGGCAAGCGGCGCCAAGGTGGTCATTGTGAACGGTGATACCACCCAGATGGACGGCTATGCGCACATGCTCTTGCGCGGCAGTATTAGCCCCATTTTGCAGGCTCTGGTCGCCGGTGCTGGATTCCTGACTTAGTCGGTAGGGTTTTGGGTCATGGCAACCTTTCGTGACCTCTTGGCTAACGCCAAATCCCAAATAGTCGAAATTGATACAGCAACTGCCGAGGCACGTATTGAAGCTGGCAATGTCTTTGTCCTTGACGTTCGTGAACCAGATGAATACGACGAAGGTGCGCTTGCAGATGCAGTCCACATTCCTCGTGGCCACCTTGAAGCCCAAATCGAAGGCCGTGCTCTTGATCGTGATCAGACAATTGTTGTGTATTGCGCAGGGGGAGTGCGTAGCGCTTTTGCTGCTCGCACGTTGCAAGAACTTGGGTACAGCGATGTGTTGTCGATGGCTGGTGGTTTTGGCAAATGGAAAGACGAAGGTCGTACATGGCGTCAGCCAGTCACGTTGACTGCTGACCAACGCAATCGCTATCAACGCCATTTATTGTTGCCTGAAGTGGGCATCGAAGGCCAGGCCAAATTATTGGGTGCAAAAGTACTAATGCTTGGCGCTGGTGGTCTTGGGTCACCCGCCGCGTTGTATTTGGCCGCAGCAGGAATTGGCACGCTCGGCATTGTTGACATGGACGATGTTGATGCATCGAACTTGCAACGTCAGATCTTGCACAACATGGATCGCATTGGTCAACGCAAGGTTGATTCAGCACGTCAGACACTTGAAAAATTGAACCCTGATGTCACTGTCAAGACCTATGACGTGCGTTTGTCTGCAGAGAACATTATGGAAATCATGAGTGAATACGACATCGTGGTCGACGGCGCTGATAATTTTCCTAGCCGCTATTTGTTGAATGATGCCAGCGTGAAACTTGGAATTCCTGTTGTGCACGGAAGCATCTTTCGCTTTGAAGGAATGGTCTCGGTGTTCCACCCATTGCGTGGGCCCACCTATCGCGACATGGTTCCCGAACCGCCACCAGCAGAATTCGCACCCTCATGTGCAGAAGCTGGTGTTCTTGGCGTGTTGCCAGGAATCATTGGTTCCATTCAGGCGCTTGAAACCATCAAGGTTCTCCTTGACCTAGGTGAGTCTTTAATTGGGCGCATACTTACTATTGACACCACCGAGATGTCATTCCATGTTTTCAAGCTTCGTGCTGACCCACAAAACCAAGTTGTATGGGAAAATCGCGATCGTATTGAAGTGCGCGACCTTGATGGTCTCTGCGCCCCATGGCTCAGCCACTAGCGTTTACTAAATGACAGCACGCATCGTTATTGTCGGTGCCGGATTTTCCGGTGCTGTTATTGCACGTGAATTAGCAGAGGCAGGCATCGCTACATGGGTGGTTGATGGCCGCTCACATGTTGCCGGAAACGCCCACACCGAACGTCGCACCAATGGCGTCATGGTGCATGTGTATGGGCCCCATATTTTTCATACAGGTGACAAACATGTGTGGGATTACATCAACAAGTACGGCGACATGGTGCCGTACAACCACCGCGTGAAGGCAACGTCTGGCGGGCATGTGTATTCGCTGCCGGTGAACCTGCACACCATTAACCAATTTTTTGATACCACCATGTCGCCTGCTGAAGCTGAACAGTTCATGACTGAACGTGCCGATTCCAGTATTGGAACACCTGTCAGTTTTGAAGATCAGGCCTTGAAATTCGTGGGCAGAGATCTGTATGAAGCCTTTTTCAAGGGATACACCCAGAAGCAATGGGGAGTTTCGCCAACAGAATTACCAGCCTCCATTTTGGCTCGGTTGCCAGTGAGATTTTCCTACGAGGACAGCTATTTCAATCACCCGTACCAAGCGATTCCTCGTGATGGTTACACACCAATCGTGGAAGCAATTCTTGATCACCCCCTGATTGAAGTCACTCTTGGTCGCACGGTTGCGCCACAAGAACTCGCCGATGCAGAACACGTATTTTGGTCTGGGCCCATTGATGGATTTTTTTCCAGCAAGTTTGGAAAACTCGGATACCGCACGCTTGATTTTGTTGAGACTGAAGAAGTCGGTGACGTGCAGGGATGTCCTGTCATGAACTATTGCGACGTTGATGTGCCCTACACACGTATTACTGAACACAAACATTTTGCACCGTGGGAAACCCACGAGGGCAGCACGATCTACACCGAATACAGTCGCCTCGCAGAAGATGGGGATATTGCGTATTACCCCATTCGCCAAGTGAAGGAAAAAGAGCAGTTGATGCAATACATCGAAGCGGCGAATCAGGCGACAGGTGTGACTTTTGTCGGACGTCTCGGCACCTACCGGTATCTCGACATGGACGTCACCATCAAGGAAGCGCTTGAGGTGGCAAATCTTTACCTCTCAAATCGGCGAGAAAATCGCCCAATGCCACCGTTCGTGGTCAATCCTCTGTGAAACTGGTCGGGTGAATACCCACCTCCTTGCCCGAATTCAGATTCCGGCGTCGGGGTTCTCCGAGCCCACTTTGTATGTGCGGCACCAACATGGCGTTATTTGTGAGGCAGGACTAACTCTGTCAAAAGGTGGACGCGCAACCTTTGATACTGCGTTTGGTTCCTTTGCATCTGGTCGATGGAGTCGCCTCACGAACATCTCAGACATTGCTGTCTCGATGGATGTATCGGGCCATTGTTTAGTTGAACTCATTGCGTATGCCAACTCATCAGAGACAGTGATTGCGTCGTCTGATGAATGCGCAACGTTGCAGTGCGACAATATTCGATCATTGGCCGCGGAGTCGTTATATGTTGCGGTCACTGCACTTGATGATGGTGTCGTTGTGCGGTCTGGATCGTGGTCAACCTCGCAAGCTCCAGAACGTGAAGTTCGCCTTGGCGTTTCGATCACCACCTTTAATCGCCAAGAGTATGTTCTCAAGACAATTGAACGTCTGGTTGCACTCGAATCATCAGAACCGTCCGTGCATGGGCATCTGCACGTTCTGGTTGTAGATAACGCCTGCAATCTTGAACCACAATTACCCACAGGGGCACCCGTGCGTGTATTGCCAAACCCGAACTTGGGTGGTGCCGGTGGGTTTGCTCGGGGGCTTATTGCTTTTCGTGATGAAGGGTGGAGCACGCACGTTGTCTTTATGGACGATGACATTTCGCTTGAGCCTGAATCAATCGTTCGTACAATTTCGCTTTTCTCATACGCCACTGATCCGGACCTGTGTATTCATGGTGCGATGATGAGCGAGGAATTGCCGTGGATGCAGTTCGAAGCTGGGTCTGCATATGAATTCCGCTCCGTGTATCCATTGCGTGCTCTTGGTCGCGGCGTCGACCTTCGTAGTCGCTACGAGGTAGTGCACGATCATCTCGAGCCGGACATTCATTATTCAGCATGGTGGTTCACCGCTTTTCCTATGCACGTTGCGCCGCAGAATCCGTTGCCCGTCTTTGTTCGCGGTGATGATGTGGCCTTTGGTCTTATGCACACAGGTAGGCACACAGTCACGCTGAATGGCATTGCTGTGTGGCATGCAGACTTCGCACTGAAGAACAACCCAATGTCGCTGTACTACGAAGTGCGCAACTTTGCTCTTATTGACACTTTGGTATTCGATAACCATAAGTGGCATCACCTGGCATGGCGCTTCTTGGGCTTTGGTTTCCGCAATGCCTATTCACACCGATATTTGAGCGCTGAATACATGATTCATGGAATGAAAGATTTCCTTGCTGGTCCAGAGGAATGGATGAAAATCGACCATTCAGCAAAGCACGAAGAGGTGCGTCATGTCACCGAAGAAAAAGCTGCGCCATTGACACCAGAACTTCTCAGTCTTGGCTTCACGGCACCACGTCCGAAGATCATTCGCCTTGGCGGATTCCTTCTCTCACCATTTCTCGGGGCTGGTCAATGGGTTCCCAAGTTTTTGCGCGCTAACGAAATTGGTGTCGCTCAAATTGATGTTCGAGCTGTCGGTCTCGCCATCCGGCATAGCAAAATTTTGTATCGTCATCCTCGTTTCGACGAAGGCTTTGTCTGCGAACGTGACTACAAGCGATTTATGGCAATCCAGCGCGACGTTTTCCGCTATTCATTGCGCATTGCACGCACCTATAAGCGTTTAAAGCGTGAATATCGCGATAGCTACATCACCATGGTGAGTGATGCATCGTGGAACGCTCGCTTTAAGGGCTAGAAAGCGCAGCTGCAGCGGTCAACACTTTCCACGTGCTTGGCCCAACTCGACCACTGACCGGTAACTTGACTCGTTTCTGAAATAGCTTCACATCGTTTGCGAGGGAAGCTGTAAATATCCCGGTGGTTGCAATCTTCTTTTTCAATACTTTTGCAAGTGCTTGCTGCAAGGAAGAGACCGCGGGGTGTCGTGATCCGACTGCAAGAACTGCAAGATCCGCGCGTCCCGCAAGACCCAATGCATCCCATGTGGCTCTATCTACGATGCCTGACACAGGCAGAACTGAGGCAGTTTGAAAAGCTCTGACTGCACGCTCGGTACCAGAACCGAAGGAGCCATCAGTTGCGAGGCGAGCTTTGCCGACAAGGTTCAGTGCGATATTCAGTTTCTTTTGAACAACTGTCACCATGGCGCCTGCATCCTTTTTCGCAAGGGGAAGCCCCAGCATTAGTGGCGCTACAGCAGCTGTAGTTGGCAGCGAGCCTGCAGGGCGTAATGCATCAAGCTGTTGACGCAAGAACAATGCGAACTCTGCTTGTCCTGTTGTTGACAAGTGGACGTAACAACACAGCGAAGAGTTATCGAACCATCTCCATTGATTTGCTGCCGATGAAGCTGCATTCCAATCAAAGATGGTGATGCCCGGATTCTTTGCAGCGGCGGCAACCAATATGTCATTTGACTGTGCATAGTTTCGAGTTGTGGAGCGGGTGGACATATTTACGAATATCACTCGTTGGACCGCCTTCGAGATGAGCGCTGCCAACATCTGCTGTACTTCGCCTTCAAAAGTTGCCGGGTCGTCGTTGTAACCCAATTCAACTACCGCTATTGCGGGTGCATCAAGTGAATTGACTACACCAACACCATCGGTATTGATTTGTGGCGTAGCAACTGTGAAGAGACAACCTGCACCAGCCATGCCTCGACCTGCGCATGATTGAAAATTCATCACTGGATATGCCGGTGTGACAATCGTGGCGAATTCGGTTGCAATGCTTTCGCCAACAGAGTCACCGACAAAGAGAATTGAACCGACTGGAGGCGAAGCGGGATCTGTGGTTGCAACGGGAAACGCTTCATACCAGGGTGAATTCAAGTCGAAGTCATTTCGGAATTGTCCGCCGGTGCGAGTGACTGAGCCAGCTGTGCCTGTGATGATTACAGAAGTGGTGTACCCATTCCAGTCCCCACCCAGTCCATCATGTGCGGCGGTCATTGAGGTGAAGACACCGATAGCGGGAAATGCTTTTTGTAAATCAGCAGCAGACAAAAGTCGAGACCACGATTGCAATGCTGCATCGGCTGCTACATCGCCATTATCGAACTGTGCGGGAAACTGTCCACCTGCTGTTCGTCCGCCATTTGAGGATGTGAATTCGGTACGCATAATGGCGTTTCGAGAATCTTTGATGACGTATCCCGCGGTGTCGGTAAGTGCCAGGTCGGTACGTTTGTCTTCAATCACGCTTGCAGTTTTAGAGCCAACTGTTCGCAATCCGGCTCCGCCATACACTTGACAATCTTCGGTGTCGCATGTTTTGGCATATGAATATCGAGCCTCAGACAGTGAGTAACTTCGGGCTGCAACTGACTGTGCACGCAATGCGTTCATGCCGAGTCCGCCAGCCATGTCACCCCATCCGGCAGGAGACTCACGTGGCACTACGCCTCGCAAGTATGACTCAGCGTTGAGAAGGTTGACGGTTCGGCGATTGCCCAAAATGTCGATTGTTGCTCGAATGCTCCCGCGGTAATAACGAATGCGGCCGGTCTTGTAGGTAGTGGACGGTGGCTCACATACGCCGAGCAGGTCTGTTGGTGCAATGGCAGTCAAAACTGAACCTTGGGCCGACACAAAATCGATAGGACCAGCGACGTTGTCGCCAATAAGAGTAAATCCGGTGGGGTTGTCGGTATCGGCCGCACATGTGGCAGTGGGGATTCCATAAATGTCATACACATTGTTAGACACCATGCGAGCAACAAGCCCACCGTATGTGCCAGCAGCACCTGCCCATGATGCAGTGATGTTGTCAGAGATGACGGATGTAGGTCTTGCATCAAGAGTTTGCAGACGAACGCTCATGATGCCGCCTGGTGTCACAGCTGCATCCGCTTCAGTGAGTGTTGCAACAGTACGACCGCTTCCGCCGTAATAGAAATTCAAAATGTCCTGCCACGATGATCCGAGTTTCGTTGCCCAGCCGAGAGCACCGTATTGGGAGAGACCGCGGCCATGTCCATTGCCATGGCCGCGAATTATGACACCGAGTGCAGGAAGTGAAAGAAGGGAGTCAGCACGAACAGCGGTACTTGGCGCGGATGAGATAAGCGATGTAAGTAGCGATACAAACATCAGCAATATGCCGACACGGCGAAGAGGTCTTGTCGGAGATGCCATGAGATACCACGCTAGGTGGTCTCGACCACCTCATGGTGGCGGTCGGTCTCGTCTCGCTCTTGCACTGCAACGCCTGTTAAAACTAAAGCCATTCCGAGAAGGTCGAGCACGCTGGGGGATTGATTAAGAAATGCAAATCCGAAGATTGCTGCGCAGACGGGAAGCAACGCCAACATGACAGAAAAGCGTCGAATCGGAATGCGACGAAGAGTGGCTTGATCAATTCCGTACCCAATGGCGTTTGACAGCAATCCGACGAGAATGCATCCGATCAATATTTTGCCGCTTGAAAATGCTGCACCCGCGTCACCTGCAGCAAATGGCGTGATGACGATGCCTCCGAAAAGTAAACCAAGCGCAAGGCCAGAAACGCCTCTGTCGGCAAGTGCAACACGTGAACCTATCACGATGTAGCCGGCCCACATGACTGAAGCAGCCAAGATGAAGACGAGTCCTAATGGCTCGTTGCCAAGCTCTACGCCGCCTAAGACAACAACACCGACTGCCGCACACGACAGCGCAACTGTATTGCGGACTGAACGTGTACGAAGCGCAGCGACAGTAATTGGTCCGATGAACTCAATGGTGACACCTTTACCCAGTGGAAGACGGTCAAGTGCTAAGTAAAAGAACAAGTTCATTAACGCAGTTGATGCACCGAACGCTGCCACCCAATACAGTTCGCGACGGCTCCAACGTCGGGGTGATTGTCGGAATGAAAACGTAAGCAGAATTAATGATGCGCTGAGAACGCGTAGCCATGCAACGGTTGCCGGTGAAATCTCATCAAATAAATTAACTGCAATGATTGCGCCCGTGTACTGCGCAACTGCAGACAGTATGAAGAAAAGTTCGGGAGGCGCGGCGTTGAAAATCCGATCAGCGCGCAACCTCTCTTGTGAGGTCACGAAAGAATGTCGCTAATTAATCGAAAAGATCAGGATCTGTCCGGCAGATTTCTTGCCACAGTGGCTGAAAGTGTGCCCAGCCAGTCATGGCGTTGCCAGCATTTTCACGCGTGTACACAGCTGAATCGTGCGGGATGTGCTTCGGCGTGCCTGCGGCCATGGCTGCAAGTTGTGCTTGTGCACAACGCTCGAAACAAACAAACCAGAACACCGCTTCATCAACACTTGCGCCGACTGTGAAGTGGCCATGGTTTTGGTGAATTGCTGCGCGGTTATTGCCGAAGGCTTCAGCAAAGTCACGACCGGCTGATTCTTCGAATACGACAGCGCCACCATGTTCTGAAATGACAACATTGTTTTCGTAGAACGCACATGAGTCTTGAGTCAATGCGTCAAGTTGGATACCAAGCGAACTGAATGCTTTTCCGTATACGGAATGTGCATGAGCAGCTGCAATGACATCGGGACGAGCTGTATGAACAGCTGCGTGCAACACGTATGCTGCGCGGTTCACGGCGTACTTGCCATAGACAACTTCACCATGATGGTTTACCAAGATGAGGTCAGACACTCGCATGTGGCGAAATGACAATCCGAGTGGGTTCACCCAGAAGTGATCAGGAAACTCAGGATCGCGAACTGTGATGTGTCCGGCAACACCTTCACCGAATCCGAGTCGACCAAAGATGCGTAGTGCGCCAGCAAGTTTTTGCTTGCGACGAAGACGCTCTTCGGCAACGTTGGCGGCAGGAGCAAGAGCTTCTTGGCCAAGAATGGTGACCTGCTTTGGAGTCAACGGAATACCGTCGATCATGCGGGTCTCTGCGGGTGCATCGTGTGTGATGGTCATGGCTTCACAATACGCCACAATGGTGACTATGGGAATGAGTCAAATACAGCCAGATCACATGGGGGCTCCGGCTGCCAAGTACGCACATGCCGTGAAAGTAGATGGCGCACAGTCAATGGTGTTCACATCGGGGGTCGTACCCACCATGCCTGATGGCACTGTTCCGCCCTCCCTAGAAGGGCAAACCCGCGTGGTGTGGGCCAATTTGCTTGAAATCCTGCGTGCCGCCCAGATGGGCGTCTCAAACATCGTCAGCATCACCACGTATGTGGTGGCTCGCGACACGCTGACACCTGATCTGGCCTCTGTAATGGCCGTACGCGATGAAGTGATGGCAGATCACAGAGCGGCAAGCACCCTCGTGACTGTTCCTGCCCTTGCCCGTGCAGAGTGGCTAATCGAAATCAGTCTGGTCGCTGCTTCCTAAGAATTTCCAGGAATATGTCGCTAGCGGTGGCGGCTCGTACGATTGACATCCATGGCTGATGAAATAAAGCGCACTGACTCTGGCATTGACATTGCCCCTCTCTATTCGGCTGATGATCTCGCCAGCTGGGACCCAGCGACACAACTGGGTCTTCCAGGAACAGCGCCCTACACCCGTGGCGTCTACCCCACGATGTACCGAGGCAAATTGTGGACCATGCGTCAGTATGCCGGGTTCGGCTCTGCCGAGTCAACGAACCAGCGTTTCAAGTTTCTTCTTGAAGCGGGCCAAACAGGACTGTCATGTGCGTTCGACCTACCCACCCAAATGGGGTACGACTCTGACCACGCTCGTAGTGAAGGCGAAGTCGGCAAAGTAGGCGTTGCTATCGACACCATCGAAGACATGCGCATGTTGTTGAAGGATTTGCCGCTCGACAAAGTGTCAACGTCAATGACCATCAACTCAACTGCTGCAGTTCTGTTGTTGATGTACGAATTGGTTGCAGAAGAGCAAGGCGTCCCGTCATCCGCCATTAGCGGAACAATTCAAAACGACTTGTTGAAGGAATACATTGCTCGCGGTACATATGTGTACCCACCGCGCCCATCAATGCGCATCATTACTGACATCTTCGCCTATTGCGCGCAGAACATCCCGAAATGGAACACCATTTCAATTTCCGGGTATCACATTCGTGAGGCAGGCAGTTCTGCTGTACAAGAAATCGCGTTTACTTTGGCAAATGCCATTGCATATGTACAGGCAGCAGTTGATGCAGGACTCGATGTCGATGATTTTGCACCACGATTGTCATTCTTCTGGAATGGTCACAACAACTTCTTCGAAGAAGTGGCAAAGTTCCGCGCAAGCCGTCGCATGTGGCACAAGATCATGACCGAGCGTTTTGGTGCAAAGAAGGAATCAAGCAAACTGCTTCGCTTCCACACACAAACAGGTGGCAGCACGCTGACAGCTCAGCAGCCACTGAACAACGTGGTGCGTGTTGCTCTGCAATCAATGGCCGCAGTAATGGGCGGAACACAGAGTCTGCACACGAATGGCTACGACGAAGCTCTTGGTCTTCCTACAGAAGCAGCAGCTCGCATCGCATTGCGCACCCAGCAAGTTATTGGGTACGAAAGTGGAATAGCTGATACTCCAGACCCACTTGCTGGTTCATATTTCGTTGAATCGTTGACTGATGAAGTGGAACGTCTTGCCTGGGAATACATCGAACGCATTGATGCGATGGGTGGCGCTGTTGACGCCATTGAAGCTGGTTTTCAAATGGATGAAATTGAACAAAGTGCGTATGAGTACACAAAGTCAATTGACGATGACGAGCGCGTCATTGTGGGCGTTAACAAGTTCACGGTTGAAGGTGAAGGGGAGCCGAATGTGTTCCCGATTGATCCGAGTCTTGCTATTGGCCAACTGGCACGTTTGAAGAAGTTCAAGGAAAATCGTGACCATGCAAAGGTTGCAGCACTTCTTGAAGAAATTCGTGCAGCTGCACGTGGCACAGACAACATCTTGATTCCCATGAAAGAGGCTCTGCGTGCTCATGCAACGCTTGGTGAAGTCAGTGATGCTCTTCGTGACGTGTACGGCACCTACAAGCCAGGTCGGTAACGAGAACTAGCATCAACGTATGAGTGATCGCCTACAAGGCAAAACAGTCATTGTTGTTGGTGCCGGGCAAACTCCTGGTGAAACCATCGGTAATGGAAAAGCAACAGCGCTGTTGTGCGCTGCGGAAGGTGCCGTAGTTTTCTGCGTTGATCGAATTCTGGAACGCGCGCAGTCAACGGCTGCAGAAATTATTGCATCTGGGGGCTCGGCATTTTCAGGACGTGCTGACATAACGAAAGCTCCAGATGTTGTGGCCATGCTGAACGAAGCTCGTGTCGCTTTGGGACATATTGACATTGTTGTGAACAATGTGGGAATTGGGATGAAAGGTGACGGACCTGCACACATCGCAGATGAAGAAGTGTTCGCAAAAACCTTTGATGTAAATTTCACGGGCACATGGTCAGTTATTAAAGCTGTCCTTCCTGTGATGCGCTCGCAGCGACATGGTTCGATTATTAATATTTCTTCCTTGGCTTCGCTTGCTGGTGCAACACAGTTGGCGTATGAAGTCTCAAAGGCAGCTGTGAATCGATTGACATTGAATACTGCGCTCAGCAATGCCAAATACGGGATTCGTTGTAATGCAGTGTTGCCAGGCTTGATGGACACACCGATGGCAGTCGGCGGCATTGCCGAAAATACGGGCCAGACCGTGGAAGCAACACGAACTGCTCGCAGTGCTCGCGTGCCGCTTAACGGAAAAATGGGGACAGCATGGGACACAGCGCATGCAGTCCTATTCCTGGCCTCGGACGATGCGAAATTTATTACGGGAGTTTTGTTGCCAGTTGATGGTGGCATGTCAGCAAGGGTGGGGTAATTTATGTCAACTGAAAGCAATGTGCATGTTGAGCGAGTGGGGAATCGTCTCGACATTGTTCTGAATCGACCAGACCGAAAAAATGCAATCACACAGCAATTGGCTGTTGAATTGCGCGATGCGTTTTTGAACGTTCCGTCTGATCTTGGTTGTATTTTGTTGTCAGGCTCTGGCGGAGCATTTTGTAGCGGTATCGATCTGAAAATCGCAGGCGCAGACCTAAAGAATGAACCGTTAACCGCGTGGGTAGAAGTACATGCTGCGATTTATAAGTGCCGTGTGCCTGTAGTGGTCGCTCTTGAGAGATATGCCATTAACGCTGGTGCAGCCCTTGCATTGGCCGCAAATATTGTTGTTGCCGGAGAATCGTCTTTTCTGCAAGTAGGTGAAATTGCAATGGGTGTTCCAGCCCCAATGTGTCAGGCCTGGTTACATCTCAAGCATTCTCAAGCAGTCGCAGACCGCGTAGTTCTGGTGGGTGATCGCATTGTGGGTGCCAACATGGTGGCACTTGGTCTGGTGTCAGAAGTAGTTGCAGACGGTGAAGTATTGAATCGTTCCCAAGCTGTTGCTGACCATATTGCTTCCCACCCGCAACGTGGCCGAGACGGAATCGTACGTACATGGGATTCCCTTCGCGGACGCATTGACAACCCCGACGAATGGTTTTCGAACCTAATCAAGCGTTGATGGGTCTACAAACATTCTTGTAGTGAATCCCACTTAATCTGCTTGCTATTTGTGCGGTAGTAGTAACCACGTGAACCAAACGTGCCCGTGATGGGACACATTTTCTTGTATCCCCAATTCAATATTCTTTGGTGGAGGTTCTTTTCCAGACCGCGATCAAATGTTTGAAATATCACATCTGGCTGCAATTTGTCGATGCTGTAGTCATAATCCCACTTGTTGTGCCCAGGGAAAAAGGCTCCATGCGGAGCACTTGTTGCGATAAATGTGTCGTTCTTTCCGAGAAGATCAAGCATTGTTCGATGCGAATAATAGGCAGGTACACCGGCCCAGATGGTGGCAACACTTGCCCCAACTTCAGTCGTGTCGCGCATGGTTTCAACTGATTCGGTAACAAAAAGATTTGTACGTGTAAGAAGCAAGTCACTGTGTCTTTGCTGTTGCGCCATCGGATATGCGCTGACAATGAGACACACTGCCGCTACTACCGCACCAGCAACAAAGCCATCGCGAGGTATGAAAGAGAGAACAAATATTATGAAGGCACTGAGAATTGACACTGCAGCCACTACGTAAAAGTGCTTGTTGGAGAATCCGAACGGATTAACTGTGACGCCAGCGCCAACTGCTGTGAGTACTACAGTTATGGAAATAACTGCTGGGGTAGCACGTTTGCGAAGAGTGTTAAAAGACAATCCGACAATGAGGGGAACTAAGGGAACAATTGTGGCGTAGAAGCGATTGAGCATCTCACCTTCCCATGCGTCACCTCCGATGTATACGGCGTACGCAGCCATCGCCACAAACATTGCTGACGCAATGAGAACAACTCGCCGATGGAACTCTGTTGACCGTAATTGGCTACAAACGGCGATTGCAATGATTGCGAATAGCACTGAAGTTTTAGCGCTAGAGGCCAGGCCGCGTGAGATTCGGTCAATCGGTGATACACCATCCATTTTCAGGTGATACGTGTTCGGTAGCCAGCTTCCCCAGTACAGCTTTTGAGCGAGGCACACCGATGCAGCAGTCGCAATAACTATCGCGCCGTATAAGGCAGCAAGTCGTGTCTTCACATAGGCAGGCCCCCACAGCAGAAGTGATGCAACCGCAACAACACAGAAGATTGCGAAGTCAAATCGTGTGGCAATACCAAGAATCATCGGGAGAATCATAGAAAAACTGATGTGGACTCTGCCATCCCGAATGTGGTTGACGGTTGCTCGTAACAGAAGGAGACAAAAAAATGTGAGCGCTCCCACTTCCATTCCTCGAAGCGTCCAGTACGTAAGCGGATACAGAAACGGCAGAGAACCTGCCGAGAGCACTGCAATCAGGTGATTGTTGCCAACGCTATGGGTGTGCACTAAATCAAAGATGATCCAGGACGAAGCAAGAATGAGAAGAACTCCAGTGAGTGAAATCACTAATGCGGCGGATGATCCGTCAAAGCCAACAAGGTGAACCAAGGCCATCCAGAGTGTCCATAACGGATTCGTGAATCCTTGAACACGAGGTGCGCCAGGAAACCAGACCATTTCCCCAGCCCGTGCAAGGGTTCGGCCGTAATCCATTGAAATCATTGCATCGTCGAACAATGTGAAACGGCGTGATCCCCAAGGATTCTCACTTGATTGCCATTCAAGAATGAGCATGAAAATGAGGCCGGGAACGATTGCTATGGCGTACAAGGTGCGTTGGTGAAGGCGTGAAATGGTTTTCATCATGGGTACAGGTATTTCTTTCCACCGCCCGCAACGAGACGTAGTTCTTGAGCAAATGTTTGAGTCTTCTTGTAATTGCCGAGGACAAGAATTCCTGTTGTGTCGATGATCACGACAGTTCCGTCACCATCAACAGATGCAAATGTTCTTCCGCCAATGTGACCGAGCGCCAAGAAGGACTTGTTGCGGCAAGGGCAATAACCATGCGTTCCGACACCGGTTGTTTCACGCATTGCCCAATCCCACGTTTCTTTCGTCGTGGTTCTGTCAAAGAAATAGCGACGAGTCCAATCAGCCAGGTCATCCATGGTCATGATGATTCCTCCGGTAGAAAAACCAATACTTCCGTAGTCGCCCCGAAACGTAGAGATGTTGTAACCCAGTGAATCGGTAATTCTGGTGCGGAGTAATTCTTCAAAAGTCATTCCGGTCTTTTGTTCGAGAATCAATCCGAGAAGTGAGAATCCTGATGTTGAATAGTCCACGTACGCACCAGGCGGGGATCGGAGTGGTTGTTTACTTGTGTACTTGAGTACATCCATTGGCGTCGTGCCTTTTGCAACGTATCCGTTATTTGTTTTGTACTTTGAGAGTCCAGATGTGTGGGTAAGAAGTTGACGAATGGTGATTTGGCCATGTTTGAATCCCATTCCCATGTCACCGACCGGATCATCGAGGGAAAGAAGACCCTCTTGTACCAGTTGCATAATCAATGTGGTCGTAAATGTCTTTGTCAGACTGCCAATTAGGCTTGGTTGGTCAAAAGATCGCATGTTTCCTGAAATGCCGTGCCAAATGTTGCCGTCGCGAGTAACGACAATTGCCCGTGCTGCACCGAGTCCCATTTCCTTCGTGCGATTATCCAAGATTGATTGCATTTCAGTTTCGCGTACTGACCACGTGTTGTCTTTGAAGGCCGAAGAATCAAGAAAATCCTCTACGTCGTCTTCAATAGTGATCTTCACCACCTTTGGGGCGGCCGAAGGCGGGAGAGGTTGATTCAACGGCGTACGGACAAAATCCAATTTGTTACCGATTGGGCCAACACCGATGGCCGTCACAGCGACTGCCGCGAGCACTATTCGTGGAGAAACCTGAAGAACAGTGAACCAGTCGGTTTTTCTCTGCTCGAAAAGTCCGACGATGTACGTCACTACGGGTAATGCCGCAAAAGTCAGACCAACTATTAGAAGAATTCGTGCGTTAGTCGGAATCTTGTTGGGGACCAGTTGCCAGAAGAACCATGCCGTCATCGAATGCCACAAATAAATGCTGAGCGGGTACTTATTGAGAAATCGAGACACGGCAGAGGTCGAAAATGATGACAAGGTCTTTGGAAAATGTAAAAGGAGAGCTGTCCAGAATCCACCGACGAAGAGATGCAGCACATGATCGTTGTTGACGACACCATCGAGCGGTTGTCGGTACATCAACCATCCGCATGCACCTACTAGAAATGCAACTGCTGCGAAATGAAGAGTGCGCGGTGATGGTCGTCCATCGACAAGCCACGCCATTCCTGCTGCAGTGCAGGTGGAGTACAGAAGAATGTCTCCTGCTGCCCAGCCGAATCCAGCGGTGTCGATGTTCCACACTGCAAGAGCTACTACGGCAATGATGCCAGCTATCGGAATAAGAGACTTGAACCTACGTGTCAATGCATAGATAAATGGGGCAAGTACCAGCACCCACACATATGCCCTCAGGTACCACATTGCTGAAGTGAACCATTGGCTGGCAATCAGAGACGTTGGCTGGCTGAAAGGGAGAAAGAATGTCCACACTGCAGACGTGCGAACTTCAAAGTGAAGAGAGAGTAAGTAAACAGAGAGCGAATAGAACCACAACGGAAGTAGAAGACGTTTGAAGCGTTTACGAAGAGTGTCAAATGCTGAGGCTTTCTGTAACGACCGCGCCAAGAGTGCTCCGGTAACAACAAACATGGCGGGAACGGAAGAGATGATCCAGGTAGTCCAGGGCCACCCACTGGCATGCCATGTGATCACGCGAAGAATGGCGAGTGCGCGCAGTCCGTCAAGTGCAGTATCGCGTTGGGGAGTAACTGTTTTCTCCTGAGCGCCCGCATTAATCACTTAGACGATTCTAAAAACTTTCCGAGATGTCCATGAAGAAACCAACATCATGTGGTGTGCAATTTACTTTCTGTTCATTCAAAGTTTGCATTGATAGACAGGGCGACTTGGTCGTATTACGAAAGGTAGGTGACTTGGTTTCCGGGACGTTCGGGAATTCTTACTGATTGTGTTGGCCAACCAAGATAGATAATTCCCATCACATGATCTGTTGACTCCATCAAGCACAAAGCGGTGATTGCGTCGTTAGCGCCTTTTGCCGGAGATCCCCACAATGCCGCCAGTCCGAATGATTCGGCCATCAACAACATGTTTTGAACGCCGGCCGCAACTGCGTACTTGTTCTCTTCTGTCTCGTTTGAAGTATCACCTTTAGCTGCCGCGACAACGATGACTATTGGTGACCGCATGAATTTTCCACGAGTCTTTAAGACTTTTATGTCATCATCACCATGTGCAGCCATGGCATCAGCGATTGTGTCGCCGAGCACTCTTCGGGAATCACCAGAAATGACAGCAGCCCGTAATGGCCACGTTCGTTTGTGGTTGGGCGCCCATTGAGCAGTGTTGACAATGCGTTCGACAATTGAAGAGTCAATTTCTCGAGACGCATCAATCAACAGATTGCTGCGACGTGCAGTAATCAGGGTTTCAAGTTCCTCAGGTGTCATTAGTTCTTATGCAGGTCAGCGTTGAGGCCGCCCCACGAACCAGAACGTGCGATGACTTCGACTGCGCCTGTTAGTGAGTTGCGACGGAACAGCAAGTTGGATTGACCGGAGAGAAGTTTTGCTTTGACTTTTGATCCTGAAGGGTCAATGACAACAGTGCCGGCGGTGACGTAGAGGCCTGCTTCCACGATGCAGTCATCACCGAGGCTGATTCCGATGCCAGCGTTCGCGCCAAGAAGGCAACGCTCGCCAATGGTGACCATTTCTTTTCCGCCACCAGAGAGCGTTCCCATGATTGATGCGCCGCCGCCAATATCTGAGCCATCACCAACGATGACGCCAGCAGAGATACGTCCCTCCACCATTGATGCACCCAATGTTCCGGCATTGAAATTGCAGAAACCTTCGTGCATCACTGTTGTGCCGGGCGCAAGGTGGGCACCGAGGCGCACGCGACTTGCGTCTGCAATACGCACACCTGACGGAACTACGTAATCGGTCATTCTTGGGAACTTGTCAACACCGTGCACCACAAGATGTTCGCCGCGTTGTGCGAGGTTCCATGCCACTGATTCCAGAGCCTCTACAGCAACAGGGCCACGTGAAGTCCATGCAACGTTCTGTAGCAATCCGAATGCACCGTCAAGATTGATGGTGCGTGGCTTGACAAAGCGCTGAGACAATAGGTTCAGGCGCAGGTACACATCGGCTGCACTAGTTGGCGCAGCAGAGATTTCTATCTCAACTGTGGCTGCTTCAAACGCAACACCGCGATCACGATCTGTATCAACACTTGGTTGATGTGATGGTGCGTCGGCAGGGGAGAACTTTCCTAGGCCGACGGTGCGAAAGCGCACTTCCAGTGTTGCTCCGTGTGAATCAAGTGTTGCGATACCAACACCCCATGCGTGATCTGACATTAGAAAGCCTCCAGGCGAAGAGTAGGGAACAAGATGACGTCACGAATTGATTGTGCATTACCAATCAACATGACTAAGCGGTCCATGCCAATACCGAGGCCACCGGTTGGGGGCATTCCGTATTCCATGGCACGTAAGAAGTCTTCATCAACTGAGCCGGCTTCTGCATTGCCGGCTTCTTTTGATTTCTGCTCGTCTTCAAAGCGAAGACGTTGTTCGACAGGGTCATTGAGTTCTGAATATGCGTTTGCCAACTCACGCCCACCAACAAACAATTCGAATCGTTCTGTGAGGTATGGGTCGTTTCTGTCGACGCGAGCAAGTGGGCTGATTTCGACAGGATGTCCGGTAACGAATGTTGGTTCGCGAAGTGCTGCTTCGCAGGTTGCTTCAAAGAGTTCTTCGATGATCTTTCCTGGTCCAAAATGTGGCAGAACTTTGACGCCATGCTTTTCAGCCAGGGAAACCAGTTGCTCGCGCGGTTGCGACGGATGCACTTCAACACCAGTCGCTTCTTTCACGAGGTCGATCATGCGCACCCTGCGCCACGGCTTGGCAAGGTCCACGGGGATGTCATCAATCAACACAGTGGATGAACCAGTCGCATCATTTGCCGCATTGACGAACAGAACTTCCGTGAGGTCCATGATGTCGGTGTAATCGGCGAATGCTTGGTACAGCTCCATCATGGTGAATTCTGGGTTGTGGCGCGTTGAGATTCCTTCATTACGGAACACGCGACCAATTTCGAACACTCGTTCCATGCCTCCAACAATGAGTCGCTTGAGATGCAACTCGAGTGCGATACGTAGGTACAAGGTCATGTCGAGTGCATTGTGATGAGTGACGAAAGGCCGAGCATGTGCACCGCCTGGTTCAACGTGCAGAACGGGAGTTTCAACTTCGATGAAACCGCGTTCATGCAGAGTGCGGCGAAAGCTTGCAATGACTGCATGGCGAACAGCAAACATGCGACGTGATTCTTCATTACCAATGAGATCTGCATAGCGCTGGCGGTAACGAGTATCGGTATCGGTAAGACCATGCCATTTGTCGGGCAGTGGACGAACAGCTTTTGAGAGGAGAACGACTGAATCAACTTTGATTGACAGCTCGCCCTTACGGGTTGTCATGACGATGCCTGTTGCGCCTACCCAGTCTCCGAGATCCAGGTTGTTGATGGCATCAAATGCATCGTCTCCAACTATTGCTTTAGAGACGAATAACTGAATAGATGTTTCGCGGTCTTGCAGTGTGGCGAAAATAAGTTTTCCCTGGTCGCGCTTCAGCAGAATTCGGCCTGCCACCGTGACATGGGTTTCGGTTTCAGAGCCAGCTTCCAAAGTTCCGAATTCATTGCGAATTTCGCCAAGAGTGTGGCTGCGATCAAACCGGTACGGGTATGGATTAGTGCCTTGCGCACGAAGCGCATCAAGCGAGCCAAGACGGCGAGCTTTTTCTTGCTCGAGGCCATTAGTTCCTAGATCTACAGATTCATCACTCACAGACTCTCTACGGTAGTTCGCCTGCCTACTGAACGGGGAAGCCATTCATCAACTATGGTCAAACTGGTGCGATGGAGGACTTCAATTTTGATTGCGGCCCTAGTCGGATCGTGTGTGCCAGGTCGTGTATTGGCGATGGACAATGCCGGGTTCCCTGTCCAAGGACTTGAGCCCACAATGTCAGTCTCGACAGCTGAAAATTTGACGCCACAACAAGTGTCTCTTATTAGTGCTGGTGTAACAGCAGGGGGAGCTGTTCCGTATGCGCTGAAATTTCCCACAATCTCGCTGACAGCTCAGACACGTGGGGGCAAAGATGTCCTTCGTCTTGGTGAGGGGTGGCGGATACCGATGGCGACCATGATTGTTCCGATTGGTTACGTGCGAGCGACTGATGGAGATGCAATGGCAGACATTGTGGCTCGTGGCCAAGTGTTGATGGGCGAGACAGCTGCCGAGGTTCGTGGAGCACAGGTAGGAGATGTGTTGATATTGCGTGATCGCAAGTTCTGGATGCATCCGTTCACAATTGGCGCAATAGTCGCCGATGAGTTTGTCGACTCGGGTGATTTATTGATGTCAAGTTCGGCTGCCGCCGCGCTGGGGGAAATGCCTGTCTCGCGAATTGCTATTACTCAGATAGTTTCGCCTGCCTCAGTGCTTGCGGGGCTAAAGAAATACGGCATCAGGATTGGAACCGTATATCGATTGCGCTCGTCATGGGACAGAGAGAATCCTGATGGCACTTTAGGAACCGCTACTACTAAGAAGTTATTGGGCGAATTTTCATATCGTCCTACTGTTGGAAGTTCGATTCTTGTTGCAGGTACATGGACATTGCGCAACATCGCGTGGAAGATGCGTTACACGGATATCAAATTAGGAAACAACTGTCACAAGATTGTTGCAGCGGCAATTCAAGGTGCTCTTACCGAAATTAAGAATTCTGGTTTGTCTCGATACATCGACACGAGGAATTCCAATCGTTACGGCGGTTGTTTTGTGGGGCGCTACAACAGGCTTGCGAGTAAATTCGGCGCGCCATCCCGTCATGCCTGGGGAATGGCAATTGACATTAATACAGATACAAACCCACAAGGTGGTGTCCCGCAGATGAATTGTGACGTGGTGCGAATTTTCCGCAAATGGGGATTTGCATGGGGCGGAAATTTTTGGCCAGCTGATGGCATGCATTTTGAATATGTCGGCGAACCTCGAGATCAATTGGGGTATCCATCGCGGTACTGTCCAAATAAGGTGCCGGCCATGGCTGTCGCGCTTCCGTCATTTGGTCCAACAACGACAATTCCAATCACGACAACGTCGTCGACGACATCGAGTTCTACTTCGACAACGTCCCCAACCACTACGGTTGCACCGATAACCTGACAAATGTGAACGTCGATAAAAAGCTAGTCATTATCGGTGGTGGCCCCGCTGGCCATTCAGCAGCTTCAGCTGCTGCTCGGCGCGGTGTGTCTGTCACGTTGATTGAGCGCGAAATTCTTGGTGGCGCTGCGCATCTTTGGGATTGCGTGCCTTCAAAAGCAATGATTGCGACCGGTGGCGCGATGAGCTTTACCGGCAAATTGTCCGGCATGGGATTAGAGAACCGTACGGCGCAAGTTGATGTCGAAGCATTGACGTTGCGTATTGAGAGCATAAAGACACGATTGTCAAACGATGTTCACAACTTGTTGAATAGTCAAGGTGTCACGGTCATTCTTGGCACCGCTCGACTCGTCTCTGCACACACTGTGCATGTTGATGCGGCTGATGGAACAACGCACCTACTTGAAGCAGATGACATTCTCATTTCTACTGGTTCTCGCCCGCGTATTCCTGCATTTGTGACTCCAGATGGTGATCGCATTCTGACAACACGTCATTGCTATCCACCACAAAGTTTCCCGGACAGCGTCACCATCATTGGTTCAGGTGTCACTGGTGTTGAATTCGCACATATGTTTGCATCGTTCGGCTCAAAAGTGACTCTCGTCGTAAGTCGTCAACAAGTTCTGCCAGGCAAAGACCCCGAAGTTGCAGCAGTGTTGGAAGATTCCTTTCTTTCTCGCGGCGTACGTTTGTTCAAAGGTGCACGTGCCATTTCTGTTGAGCGCACAGAAACAGGTGTGCGTGTGGCGTGCGATGATGGCCGAGTATCTGAAACAACTCATGTTGTTCTTGCTATCGGTTCTCTTCCCAATACTGAAGGTCTTGGTTTAGAAGAAGTTGGTGTGGTTACTGATGGTGGATACATACCTATCAACCGTCACTGCCAAAGCAATATCGAACATATCTACGCCGCTGGTGATGTCAGTGGAAAGCTTCCCTTGTCATCTGTTGCCGCCATGCAAGGACGCAAAGTTGCAGAACAAGTGGTTGGTGGCCCCAAAGGCCCGCACCGTCATCTTGATTACGACAAAGCAGCATCTGCAATTTTCACTGAACCTGAAATCGCGGATGTGGGCTTGGCTGAGGCTGAAGCTTTTGCGTCTGGCAGGAAAATTCGCGTAACAAAAGTGCCATTTTCAACAACAGCTAAAGCACTTATTAACAACGACTCGCGTGGGTTCGTGAAGATCATTAGTGACCCAGCAACCGGCGAAGTTCTGGGCGGTTCAATCGTGGGCCGTCATGCAGCCGAGTTGATCAGTGTCATTGCTCTTGCAGTTACCGCGAACCTCAAAGTCACTGACATTGAAGAATCTTTGTTGGTGCACCCAGCTCTTGCTGAAGCACTTTCTGACGCGGCCGAATAACTATTCGATAATTACGACAACGTCACCAGCGCCGACTGTGTCGCCGGTCTTGACATTGATTGCCTTCACTACGCCAGACTTGTCTGCTTCGATTTGGTTTTCCATTTTCATGGCTTCCAATACAACGACGCTTTGACCAGCTTCAACTGTTTGACCAACTTCAACAAGAACCTTCACAATTGTTCCTTGCATCGGAACAGACACTTTGCCGCTTCCGCCGCCGGCGCCGCCAGCTGCTGCAGCACTACGTGTTGGCTTTTTGGCCTTTGCGCTTGGTGACGCAACACCAGCAGATTCAGGAACCCACAACTTCACATCAAAACGACGACCATTAACTTCAACCGTGGTGGTGCGCTGAACAAGCGGCTCATCGTTGTCTCCGGCAGGAGTGATTGGTGCGGTACCAATATGTGACAGGTCAAGAACTTCTTCTACCCACTTTGTGGAGTGAGTCACTGCCGCAAAGTCAGGGTGTTCGAGAATTGCGATATCGGCAGGAATGGTGGTGGCGATTCCTTCCACAACCATTTCTTTCAGTGCACGAATTGCGCGGGCAATTGCGACATCGCGATCGCGACCCCACACAATGACTTTTCCGACAAGGTTGTCGTAGTACTGGCTGATCTCATCGCCTGATTCGTATCCGGCGTCAAAGCGCACTCCAAAGCCATCTGGTGCAACAAGCTTTGTGATGGGCCCAGGTGATGGAAGGAACTTTCCACCTGCTGGGTTTTCGGCGTTGATACGAATTTCAATTGCGTGTCCACGACGCGCAGCAAGAACTTCTTTTTGTGTCATTGGCAATTTCTCGCCAGATGCAACACGGATTTGCCATTCGACGAGGTCGATGCCAGTGATGACTTCTGTAACCGGGTGCTCAACTTGAAGGCGAGTGTTCATTTCAAGGAAGAAGAAGTTTCCATCTTGAAAAATGAATTCCACTGTTCCTGCGTTGTAATAACCAACAGCCTTTGCTGCTTTAACAGCAGCTGCACCCATTGCTTCTTCAACACCTGGTGGAAGACCAGGAGCCGGTGCTTCTTCAATGAGTTTTTGGTGACGACGCTGCGCAGAGCAGTCACGTGTGGAAATCCAGACGACGTTTCCGTGTTGGTCTCCGACCAACTGCACTTCAATGTGGCGTGGCCATGTGAGGTAACGCTCAATATAAATTTCATCGCGACCAAAGAAGCTCTTTGCTTCGCGTTGTGCTGAATCCATTGCTGCTTGTACTTCGTCTGCAGACTGGACAACTTTCATGCCGCGTCCGCCGCCACCGAATGCAGCTTTGATTGCTAAGGGCCAACCATGTTCATTTCCAAAGTCAGAAATTTCTCTTTCGGATGTAACAAATTCTGTTGTGCCAGGAACGATCGGTGCTCCACCGCGCAGTGCTGCTTTACGGCTAGAGACCTTGTCTCCCATTTCGTCGATTGCTTCTGGTGGTGGCCCGATGAATGCAACGCCCATGGCTGTGATGGCACGTGCGAAGTCTGGGTTCTCAGAAAAGAATCCGTAACCAGGGTGAACGGCGTCTGCGCCACTGTCCGTGATGGCTTTCAGAATTGCTTCGGTGTTGAGGTAGCTCTCGGCTGCTGTTTGCCCACCAAGTGCATACGCCTCATCAGCGAGACGTACGTGAAGGGCATTGCGATCGAGCTCGGAATAGACCGCAACGGTGGCAATTCCCATCTCTCGGGCAGCTCGGATTACTCGGACGGCGATTTCGCCGCGATTGGCGATAAGGATTTTCTTCAGCACAGGTGACAATCTTTGTCTAGTGGACCCCTCAATTACTAACTCATCGAGCCCATGGCTCATTCAGACCGTTTCCGAGACAGGAAGCACCAACGCTGACCTCATGGCTGCGGGGGTTCTCGGAGCGCCCGACCGCAGTGTTCTGAGGGCGGATTTCCAATCGGCGGGCCGCGGACGCTTAGACCGCACGTGGGAGGCGCCTCGTGGGGCCAACCTGCTGGTGTCGCTGTTGTTTCGCACTATTCCGACCCACCTTCACGTTTTGACTCAAGCCGTCGCGCTGTCGGGAGTCATCGCGGCACGTGAATTATGCGGCGTGCAGGCACAACTGAAGTGGCCAAACGACATTTTGGTGGGACAGGACAAGTTGTCTGGCATCTTGGCTCAAGCAGCCCCTGTTGATGAATTTGGGCGCGTTCCGTTCGTTGTGGTGGGCATTGGATGCAATCTGTCATGGGCGCCTCCTGGTGCAGCATCACTTGCCAGTTGTGGCTGGACACGTGCAGTGACGCCCGATGAGTTTCTTGCAGCAATGCTTCCTGAGATTGATCGGCTCTTGATGCTTGACGATGACGCAATGCACGAGGAGTATCTGGCCAACCTTGCGACCGTTGGAACACAGGTGCGAGCCGAGATGCCGAATGGTGAACACATCATTGGTCGTGCTCTTACGGTGGAACCTGATGGTCGTTTAGTGATTCTCGATGACTGTGCAATAAGTCATCGAATTGACACAGCTGACGTAGTGCATCTCCGACCCGCTTCAGACTGACTACCGTGGTTATGTGCTGACTGATGAGAAATTCTCGCGACTTGCGGGGACCCCTCGATGGATGCTTGTGGCAAGCGTGGCCTTGGTAATGTCGCTGGCCGGAGCGCTCGGCATTGTGCGAGCAACGAATTCCCATCTTGATTCTGTTCGTCGGGTGCCTGCAGCGACTCCTGCATTGTCGCCACCGAGTGACGGCGTGGAAAATTTCTTGTTAGTTGGTTCAGATTCCCGAGCCAGTGCCGACCCGTCTGATGAAGATTTTGCGACAGTGGGAACTGAGGAAGCTAATCCAGGCATGCGTTCAGACACGTTGATTCTTGTGCGGTACGACACCAAGGCAAAACAGGTTTCGATGATGTCAATTCCGCGCGACTTGTGGGTGCGAATGGCGGATAACGACAAATTTGCAAAAGTGAATGCCGCATATCAGCGGGGAGCAGACGTTCTTGTGCGCACGGTTCAGCGAGCATTGAATGTACCGATTCATCATTACATTGAGATTAACTTTTCTGGTTTCAAGCAAATTGTTGACGCAATAGGCGGAGTCCATGTGTGTGTCGCTCATGCATCACGTGACAAAGCAACTGGTTTTTACATCGGTCGCAGGGCGTGCAAGATTCAATCAGGTGCTGAGGCGTTGAGTTATGCGCGAGCACGTCATTTCGAAGAAAAGATCGATGGAGTATGGCGACTAGAAGGTACTGGAGACGTTGGTCGCGGTACTCGCCAACGCGCCTTTATGTCGATGCTTGCTAAAGATGCTGCAATTTATTTAGCGCGTCACCCACTTGATGCTCACAATGTTCTTGATGCATTTGCCGCAGCAGTCTCTGTTGACGAACGGCTCGACCTCATTGATCTTGCGCGCAAATTACGACCAATTGGTGACGGAACTGCGATCTCATATGCATTGCCTGTGTCTGATGGTTGGGCCGGGAGCCAGTTTGTCTTTCGCCTTGCCAATGAGGCGCCGCCCTTGTTGGCATATTTTGCTGGACTTGGTCCTGCTCCCGCAGTTGGCTAATCAGTTGCTGGAATTGTCTGCGCTGTAGTTCTGCGCAGTTTGGTTGCAAACGCTTCGGCGGAAATTGGTTCACCAATTCGGTTGCCCTGCAGTAAATCGCAACCAAGCACTTTGAGGCGTTGTACGTGATCTTCCGTTGTCACCCATTCGGCACACACAATCAAATTCAAAGAATGAGCCAACTGAATCAGAGAACGAACCATTGGGTCGTCGCCGCCATCTGTGCGTCCGACATCGCGCACCAATGTGCCGTCAAGTTTCAGTAAGTCGGCGGGGAAGGTGCGTAATGAAGCAAGAGACGAGTAGCCGGCACCAAAGTCATCAACGGCGATGCGAACACCTTGGCGTTTGAGGGCGGTGACCGTACGCAGAACTGACGGATTGTTATCAACCAACGTTGCCTCAGAGGTTTCAAACACCAATTGAGAGCCTTCAAGATTGTTGTCACGCAAAATGGTGAGTGCACGATCAACAAAAGTGATATCAGACAGTTGCCGACGTGATGCATTGACATGAATTGCCATGTTGCGATCAACAAGTCCGGTGGAAATCCATTCGGCAGTGGTGCGAGCACTTTCATTCAGTACCCAGTCACCGATGGGAGCGATAAGGCCTGATTCGTCTGCAAGGTCAAGGAAGGCGCCTGGTGCAAGTAAGCCGCGCGTTGGGTGATTCCAACGTAATAAAGCCTCTGCAGCAACAACGCGACCTGTATGTGCAGACTCAATGGGTTGGAAGACCACCGCGAATTGATTACCTGCAAGAGCTTGTTCAAGTTCTGATGCAAGTGTCTGGCGGGCTTGAGCTGCTGTACGCATATCTTCGCTGTACAGCTCTGATCTGCCACGACCGCGTTGCTTTGCGCGATACATGGCGGTGTCTGCTGACCGTAACAATGTGACTGCAGCATCTGCAGCAGATTCTGTATTCAGAAGTTCGGGCGTGGACATTGCCACGCCGATACTTGCTCCAGCTTCAATTTCGACACCTTGCAATACTAATGGGCCAGTAATCGACATGCGAATTCGTTCAGCAACATCAAGTGCGACTTGTTCGTCTAATAGTCCTTCGCACAACACAACAAATTCGTCACCGCTGATGCGTGCAACCAAGTCACTAGGGCGAGTTGCTGCAGCAAGGCGGCGTGCAACAGTGACAATCAGTTGGTCGCCTACAGCATGACCAATGGTGTCATTGACATGTTTGAGTTTGTCGAGGTCAATGAACAACACTGCAACGCTTGAATGCGTAGTTCGACTGCGCTCAAGAGCTTCTGTTGTCTTTCGTTCGAACAACACTCGGTTCGGAAGGCCGGTCAGTGCGTCATGTGTAGCTTGTCGCGCAAGTTCAGCTTGAGACTGGCGTTCTTCTGTGATGTCACGAGTAATAGTGGCCCAATGGTGAACGCTTCCGTTGGCATCTCGCACTACTTGTACCACAACTGACAGTGTGCGGGCGATGCCATCTGGCGATCGAAAGCCAATTTCGCCTTCCCAACGGTGAGAAGAATCCGCTGGTGGGGCAGCGTCAAGCAATACGCGAGGCAATTGGTCTCGAACTGCTTGCATAAATGTGCGTGCGGCAACGTCGCCGGCACCAGCACCTGGGTCTGTGACGCCGATCAGTGTGCGAGCAGTGTCATTCGCAAACATCAATTCACCAACACGGTCAAAAACGAGCACAGCATCGCCAGAGACATCAAGTAGTCCGACAAGCTGGTCAGACAATTGACGCTGTGTTACAAGAGTGGTGCAATCAATTGCTGTGCCGATGTAGCCGGCAAGTGCGCCATCAATGAGAACTGGTTGGGTAGACACTTGGATCCACATGACTTCACCAGTTGCTAATCCAATGCGGAACTCAACAGTAAAAGTTTCTCCACTGTCGCGATGTTGAACCCAACGTCGTTCACATTCTGTTCGTTCCTGTGGCAATGCATTGACCCACGGGGAAGTACCAACACTGACAGGTGCACCTCCGAGAACTAATGCGCGGAATGCATCGTTGCCTGCAGTGAGTCGACAGTTGATGTCAGTCTCAAAGATGCCGATTGGCAGGGCGGTGGTGGAGAAGTCGATAGATGTATTCTCACAGATTGAACACCCTTAGCGGTGGAACAACCCCCCA
>JAPKZY010000052.1 GCA_026393535.1 Actinomycetota bacterium
ACACCTTCAAACACGCCAGTGTTGTTGTGTGTGATGTGTGAAGTTTTTCCGTGCATCAGTTCTGGTGCGCGCACAACATTGCCGCCATACACATGACCAATTGCTTGATGACCTAAACACACACCGAACACGGGCACAGAACCTGCGAATGCAGAAATGGCGTCGCAGATAATTCCGGCGTCTTCAGGACGGCCAGGGCCAGGCGACAACAACACGCCGTCTGGTTCAAGAGCAATAGCGTCAGCGACGGAGATCTGGTCGTTGCGAACGACGATTGGCTCAGCACCAAGCTCGCCCAGATATTGGACGATGTTGTACACGAAGCTGTCGTAACTGTCGATCACCAGGATTCGTGCCATGCCTTAAGCCTGCCGTGTGAATGACCCTTTTGTGAAACGAATTGTGCGTGCGTGTCTGTGGGCGCTGGCGTTCTACACTTGCGACGTGGCAACTCAGAAGAAAAAAGGCGGACGCGTAACCCCGAAAGGCGGAAACAAGCCCGAGCATCATTTCGGTCATCACGACCCTTCTGTCAACGCAAGCAGCCGATACACCCCACCTGTTCCGGTGTATGAAAAGCACAGTGCGCCCTGGGTGCCCGTGTTGATGTTCGTTCTGCTGGGCCTTGGCGCCCTCGTGATTTTGTTCTATTACTTGGGTTTCGTACCCGGTGGACGCAGCAACTGGTACCTAGCAGCGGGTCTTTTCTCACTTCTTGGTGGTTTGTACACAGCCACGAAGTACCACTGATACTGAGCGGTATTGCCCACAGGGCATAGCCCTATCACAGTTACACCGATGTAGTTTTCCCGTGCTTATCCACAGATTGTGGACAAGATGCCGTGTGTGACGCAACTGCCCACAGGGGCGAATTAGTCGATCGGTGCGACGAAATCCATGTCTTCCAAGCAATGGCGTGGCGGCGGCGGATCTTCGTCCGGAGCCATCACCATACGGATTTCCACTCCACACACACCACAGCGATAGCGCACGTTGATACGCCGCATCTCTCCTGCTGGAGGCGGTTCGGGCAACGTTGAGGTCATTGACTTCAACATGCCAAGGCCGAACTTCCAGATGAAGCGCATCAGTACAAGACCGAACCCAAACCAGATGATTGCGGAAAAAGTGGGCATAGCTGCCAGCGTGATGTTCAGGATTTAGCCCAGGCGTTCGATGATGGTGGCGTTTGCCATGCCACCACCTTCGCACATTGTTTGTAGTCCGTAGCGACCACCGGTGCGCTCAAGTTCACTCAGCAATGTGGTCATGAGGCGAGTACCGCTGGCACCCAGTGGGTGACCAAGCGCAATAGCGCCACCGTTGACATTCACTTTGTTCATGTCGGGGTGCAATTCTTTTCCCCACGCAAGAACAACGGATGCGAATGCTTCGTTGATTTCGGTGAGGTCCATGTCTGCCATGGTGAGGCCAGCGCGTTGCAATGCTTTTTGCGTTGCAGGAATTGGTGCTGTGAGCATGAGTTGCGGGTTGTCGCCTGCAAGACCAAAGTTCACGAAACGTGCGCGCGGTGTAAGACCAAGTGCGAGGCACTTTTCTTCGCTCATGATCAACATTGCTGATGCGCCGTCTGTGATTTGGCTTGAGTTACCGGCAGTTACGCGGCCACCTTCTTCTTCACTACGGAATGCTGGCTTCAGTGTTTGCAATTTTTCGTACGGGGAATCACGGATGCCCTCGTCTGTTGTCATGAGGATTCCCTCAGAGTCAAGCACTGGCAAGATCTCTCGTTCAAAACGGCCTTCTGTTGTTGCGCGCGCTGCGTATGCCTGCGAACGTGCTGCAAAACGGTCCATGTCTTCGCGGGTGATGCCCCACTTGTCAGCAATCATTTCTGCGCTGATGCCCTGAGGAACCAAGCCACCGTCTGGTGCGTAACGCGCAGAGACCATTGGGCCAAACGGATATCCATACTTGCCATCAGCAACTGCAGAACCCATAGGAACACGGGTCATGACTTCAACGCCTGCTGCAATAACGATGTCGTATGCGCCGGCCATAACGCCTTGTGCTGCAAAGTGGGCAGCTTGTTGGCTTGAACCGCACTGGCGGTCAACGGTG
>JAPKZY010000067.1 GCA_026393535.1 Actinomycetota bacterium
TGGTGACGTTCCGTCGATCCAGATGTATTCAGCCTGAATGGGCACAGTGGTGTCCTTTTACTAACGAGGGACGAATCCCGCTTTTTTTACTAGGTACAGGATGTCACGAAGCCGTTTCTTTCCCATTGCCCAAATGTGAACGCTGTGTGAAACGGGGACAGCTGACCCCTCTGGGTAAGGGAAACCCTATGTCTATGGGGTTTTGGGGGGTCGCTGGTTAGCCTGACCTCGTGACATCCGCCGGATCTTTCGCTGCACCCAAGGGCCTAACGGTTGGATTGTCCCAGTTGAACCCGCTTGTGGGCGACTTATCGGGCAACGAAGCCAAGATTTTGGCCGATTATGCCACAGCTGTAGCAGCCGGATGTCATGTCGTGGTCTACTCAGAATTGACCATCACGGGGTACCCACCAGAGGACCTGTTGCTGAAAAAAGCATTCGTGCGTGACAACAAATTGGCTGTCGAGCGCATTGCCAAAGCGACGCAAGAGTGTGCTGCTCTTATTGGTTTTGTGAAAGCAGACGGCGACCACTTATATAACGCAGTTGCATTGTGTCGTAACGGTGGCGTTCAAGATGTGTATCTGAAGCAGTTACTTCCCAACTATGCAGTGTTCGACGAGGATCGTTACTTCACACCTGGACCTTCCATGAAAGATGGTGTCGCGACTGGGTTGTTCTCTCTTGATGGCATAACAGTTGGAGTCACAATCTGTGAAGATATTTGGTATGCAGATGGTCCTGTTGCAGCTCAGGCAGCGGCCGGCGCGCGAATCTTGTTGAACTTGAATGCATCGCCGTTCCATGAGGGTAAGAACGTGCAACGCGAACAGATGTTGTCAACGCGTGCGAAGGAAACCAATAGCGCCATTGTGTACGTAAACCAAGTTGGTGCGCAAGATGAACTTGTGTTCGACGGGTCAAGCGTTGTTGTCGATTGCAACGGTGTCATTGCATGTCGCATGAAATCGTTTGAGTCTGATTTTGCTGTTGTAACAATTGGTGGCGACGGAACCGTGGCACCAACTCATGTTGAACCATTTGCTTCAGATCTTGACCGTGTGTATGAGGCTCTCGTTGTTGGCACGCGTGACTATGTACACAAGAACGGATTCACCGATGTTGTCATTGGTCTCTCTGGTGGAATTGACTCATCCATTGTTGCTGCCATTGCAGTTGATGCACTTGGTGCTGATCATGTGCACGGCGTTGCAATGCCGTCACGGTATTCAAGTCAAGGTTCACTAGATGATGCTGAAAAACTTGCGACGGCCTTAGGTATTGATCATCGCATTGTTTCTATTGAGCCAGCATTTGGTGCGTACTTGGAAATGCTTGAGCCGTCGTTTACCGGTCGCGACCCTGATCTCACAGAAGAGAACTTGCAGAGTCGTGTTCGTGGAATGACACTGATGGCGCTCAGTAACAAATTCGGATGGATGGTTTTAACCACTGGCAACAAGAGCGAAATGGCAGTTGGCTATTTCACTATCTATGGTGACTCGGCTGGTGGGTATGCGATCATCAAAGATGTGTTCAAGACACAAGTGTTTGCACTATGTCGACGTATCAATGAACGTGCAGGCCGCGAGATAATTCCTGAAACCGTAATCACTAAGCCACCAAGTGCGGAATTGCGACCAGATCAACGTGATGATCAGAGCCTGCCCGCATATGAAGACCTTGACCCGATCTTGCGTCATTACATCGACGATGACCTAACAGTGCCTGAAATTCAGAAACTCGGTTTCGACGCTGCTGTCGTTGTGCGTATCGCACGCTTAGTTGATATCAACGAATACAAACGTCGCCAGTGTGCGCCAGGAGTTCGCATTTCAGAAAAGGCATTCGGCAAAGACCGACGTATGCCAATAACGAACGGTTATCGCACCGACCGCGCATAAAGACTGATAAGCACAACGGTGATTGCAGATAATGCAACAGCGGCAAGTGCAGGGCCTACTGGGCCAACAAAGTCATACAACGAAGTAGCAACAGTGCTGAAGATGGCACGACCACATGTGCCTGCACCAACTGTGAGGCCAAGACCAATGCCGCCACTGTTCGGAACAATATTGGCGGCTAACGGCAACATGCTGACAAGTGCAAACTCAAACCCCATGATGAACAACACCAACATGGGAACTGCAACAAACGAAATGTGTGGCGCTGCAGCCATAGCGACTGTCGCAACCACCATCAGAACGGCTCCGCGGCGAACGCTGATTTCTTTGCCCCAGGTGTCAGTGACGCGCGAGCTACCAATACTGGAGACCAATTCAAAGAGGCCGAGCACGATGACCACGCCAATCAGTGCTGCGCTTGAGAAACCAAATTCATCTTCAAACCACGGACCAAACGTGATGCCAAGGCATTGGCTGGCACCCATCAGTAAAAATGCTGAGGCAAACACGAAGTAACCATTACGCGGCACTGTGCCACGTAACTCGGTACGCACCGGTGCATGTGCTTCATCACGCGGAAGTGCACTGGCAATCAGTGAACCCGAAATGGCCATACCGATTGCGCCAACGATGAATCCGGCGCGCCACGAGATAAGAGCCGTGGCAATACCCATGACTGCAACACCAATAAACAGCGACAATGCCCACGACGTCTCGATGATTCCGACGATGCGTCCGCGGCGTTCGTATTCAACATGATCATTCACCCACACGATGAGTGCGGTGTCGAACAACACCTTTGCCCCGCTCAAGAGGAACATTGAAATTGCAAACTGCACAATCGTGGTGGAAGTAGCTGCGCCAATGACTCCGAGCGTGAGCGCGACCATTCCAATAGTCATTGATGTAATTCGGTTACCACGATCAACAATTCGCCCCAAGATGGGAGACCCAAGCCCAGCGAATTCGCCGATCATCAGTGCAACTCCCATTTGCGCCACGCTGACATCAAGCCCGCGGGCGATAACTGCAATGAACGGCGGAGCGAACCTGTAGCAAGCGTTTGAAGCTAAGCGACCCCACACAAGGCGGTTGAGATTCTTGCGAACAGGTGCTGCGTAGGAGTTATCGACGAAACGAGAAAACATGAAGTTAGAGCTCTTCGCCAATGGCGCCGTGCTCGAGCAAATCAACAATGTCGCCGATCTCAATTGGGCTTGGCGAACCAGGTCGTACAATAAATTGGCAACCACCCAAATTGGAAATGCGTGAATCAACCATTTTGTGAGATCTGCGCATCACGCGAATAACTCCGGCATGGGCAACTACTAATACTTCGCCTCCAGCAAATTGCGTTGCAATGTCAACGAGCGCATCAGTCACCCGCGAAATAATTGATTCATCCGATTCGAAACCAGGTGGACGCTGATGCGAGTCCAAATAGCCCGGCCAATCGCGTTCAATTTGGTTGTGGGTGAGTCCTTGCCATTCGCCCACATCAGTTTCACGTAAACGAACGTCTGGATCCATCAGCCCTGCACCGAGACTGTTCGCGATGATGGTGGCTGTGGTGCGAGCGCGCAATAAGTCGCTGGACACAATTGCATCAAACATGCCGAGCTTTTGTGCTGCTGCTCGCGCTTGGTCAACACCAAGATCTGTGAGTTCAATATCTGCTTGCCCCTGCCAACGACCTTGTGCGTTCCATTCGCTCTGGCCATGGCGCAGCATCAAGATTCGGGTAGCGGGGAGCACTCCACGATGATACTTGGCTACGAAGCGTTACTCGCCCGATGTAATGCAGGAAAGGATTTCAAGAAAGAACTGATCAGCCATTGCGACCATTTCTTCGTCTGTTCGGTCTTGCACAGGATGGGTGGTGTACACCCGCTTCATGCTGGGCAACCCAAGCGAGACTGACTGCGCAGTACCAGCACTGATGAACTCTTCGGTAGCGACAAAGACACCGGGGATGCCACGAAGTTCTAGATCTGAAATGTCATGCACACTGCATGACGTGCAACTGCCTCAATCAGCAAGTGCTTCTATGACCAAGTTGCACTGTGTGGCAATTTCTTGTCGCAAGTCAACCGGTGCAGGTTTGGTAAACGTTGGTTTCGAGAATCGCAAGACCTTTGCACCGCGTTCGGTGAGAAGTTCTTCGATGCGGTTCAGAAACAGATTGCCGCGAGGCTTTGAAATATCAAGAAGGCCGATGGTGAGGCCTTTGATGCTGGCAGGACGTGACAGTGTGTGACGCGTTGCAGGCTTCGACTCATTTGTCGGATCAAGGATGGTGATGCCAGTTGCCATAGGTATCAGTATGTCACGAGCCGACGACGCGGGTGACAGGGTCAGAACCGATTGCGCCGTTGGCCCAACCAGCAACGATGGAAGAAAAGAGGCCCGCTCCGCCACCTGCGAACGTGAGCAGAATGCCGCCGGGTCTGAACTTTGGCAATGTGGCATCGCGTAGGTGAGGGGGAATACCTTCGGCCATCTCGCGTGCACCACGCACCAAGTCAGCGCCTGGTGTCATCGAGCGTTCGGTCAGTTCAGCAATGAGTTTCTCGCGAGACCATCCTGCTTCGGCGAAGACGCGCCCATGGTCAGGGCTGATTGTGAGAATGGCATCGAAGCCAATGACCAACTTTGGGTGATGCACAGTTTGCAAACACGCCACCAACGAATTGGTTAACTCTTCCGGTGTGCGCGCCAATTGATCAACAACACAGCGCGGTCCTTCACCTGCGAACACTGTGACTGCGTTCTGACCCATTGGAATCCCGCGTTCTGTTGCAAGCGAAGTAAATGGTGATCCGACTTCATCTTCTGCAAAACAAAACGAAATCTTTCCGGGGTTGCCGTGTGTTGCGCGATCAACTTCGCCAGGGCGACCGCCACCAACATTACGAATGGTGAGTTGTACCGCACGGCCGATGGTGTTGTTTGCCCTGTTGCCTTGACCAAATGCGTTAATGCCTGAGTTCATACCGATCGCACGAGTGCCAGGACCATTACAAATAATCACTGGGCCAACAGGCATCGTGGTTGCCAATACGCCGTGCATATTGAATTGGTCATTGCACACTGCTTCAAGTGCTGCGATAACCCACGGCATGTATTCAGGAAGACAACCGGCCATGACTGCATTGATGGCGATTTTTTCAACAGTGAGTTCCACCAAGTCAGGTGGTGCAATTGCTACTACGTCTTGTGGGTGACGAGTAGTTCCTGTCAGCATCCGCAATACGCGTTCACGAGTTGGTGGAATTACGGGGAAGCCGTCAGTCCATCCGCGTGCATACATTGCTTCGAATTCATCTTCAGCGTCTGAGAATTCTACAGTGCGCGCAATGACAGGCGAGTCCGTGAACTTCGCACGCAACTTGTCAACGATGTCTGGGTCAACGCTCATTGAACCACACCCAGGCCGCATTGCTGGCAGATCTGCACCGAGTTGTGGAATGTCTGTGATGCGTTGCCAGTCAGATGCCAACCAACCAAATGTGCGGTCAACTTCTTTTCCGTTCACAACTTTGATCAGTGTGGGAACAGTGTCGATGTTGTTGTGCCAAGAGACTGCCAAATCAGAGTCATGAATGGCGGAGACTGATTCCGGGAATGTGGGGTCGTCTTGTGTGTAGACGGTGAGTGGTGTCTTGTGGCCAGCAATGTCTTTCAAGACTGGATCGACCATTTGGCAAGTAGCGCACTCGCGTTTCACAATGACTACAAATCCATCAGGAAGTACCGGCGCAACAGAACTCATGTGCGAACGCTACTCTGACAGAGGAGGCGTTTGAGTACCTGGTGGGCTTCGCTGTCTTCAAAACAGACGGAACGGGTGAACCCCGTTCGGCGGGTTCGATTCCCGTCCGCCTCCGCCATCACCAGGCTGAACCAGCAATGCGCACGTCGCCCTGGCGTTTAGTCAGGCCCACTTTGTCCAGGCAATTGCCAAGAGGCAAAGCGTGTTTACGAGTGATGGAGAGCGCGTCTCGAAGGTTTGCCATTGTGAACCCCTCTGGATGTTGCGACCACAGTTGTTCCAATGTGGGGCGCAAAGACGAGAGTGTCTCTGCATGAAATGCAATGTTGTCGTGCTCGAACAAGATCTTCTTCTGAACTAACTGACGAATGATGTTTCGGTCAAGCGTGTCGGCATCAGGAGTCATTACGCCAGCCTGCAAGAACATCGAGACATAGGGATGGCTCAGTAACGGATCAGATTCACCTCGTACGGCAATTCCATTATTGATGTGAACTCCATCGATTGTTGCAATCACATCGCGTTCGTACGCAGACAGCGTGGCGATGTCGAGAGACTGTGAGTTTGTGAGCTGTTGCCCAAGTGCAGTCATAGTCGAGCGAAATGTTTTGGCGCTTGCAACCCATGTGCCGACAATCGGCGCAATGTCATGTCCTGTTAGTTGACGTGCTTCGTCAACTGTTAGCCATCCTCTGTTATTCAAGATCTGTTCGTCACTGCCATCCGGCGCGGCGTCTTTGACGCGACCGCGTGGGTCAACATCAAGAATGACACCGCCTCCAACAGTGGAACCTATGCCGGTATCACGTAATAGAAATCGGTCACCAGGGACTAATGGCAATGAATATTCGAATCGAATTCGCACAAGGCCCGACTGGCCCGGGTCAATGCTTTCAGTTTGCAAAATGCGAATCGTTGCTGATTGCGAACGTGTGCCGATATGCAGTGTGAAACTGCCACGATGTGTGAGTGCATGTTGCAGAGCAGGTAATACTTTGATGCGCGCATCGAACACATTGCTCAGATGCCAGTCGTTCTCGCAAACAAGCGCATCACCACGTTGCAGTTCATCTGCATCAAAACCCGAAAGATTGATGGCACACCGTGTGCCTGATTGCGCAACAGCAACAACAGAGCCATGAGTTTGAATTTCTCGGATACGTACTGGGGTTCCTGTGCGCGCGACAATCAACGGGCTAGAGACTTCTAGGTTTCCACCTTCAAGAGTTCCAGTGACAACAGTGCCAGAACCTTTCATAGAGAAAACGCGGTCAATGAATAATCTGGGTCGAGTGTTCTGGCTCTTTGTCACTTGAGCAGCAACGAGTGTCTCGATATGTGTGATTAGTTCAGAGATACCGGTGTTAGCAATGACAGAAGTGATTAGTGTGTCATGCCATTTCACAGAACTTGTTCTGAGCCGCGCGGCAATCTCTTCTTGGCGTTGCTCAAGAACGTCGGCATCGACTTTGTCACTTTTTGTGACGACAACAATGCCTGAAGAGATACCAAGCACTTCAATGATTCCGAGATGTTCTTCTGTCTGTGGCTTCCATCCCTCATTGGCATCAATAATCAACATCACGATGTCCACTCCGCTGACACCAGAGATCATGGTGCGAATGAAATCGGCATGACCAGGAACGTCAACAAAACTCAATACGGTTCCATTGCCTGTAGTGCAATGAGCAAAACCAAGATCAATGGTCATCGCTCGACGCTGTTCTTCCGCCAACCGGTCAGGGTCTGTGCCAGTGATTGCGCGAATCAGAGATGACTTGCCGTGGTCGACATGGCCTGCTGTCGCGATAACAGTCATGGTTTACCGCAGTGATGCGAGCGCAGCAACAACGATGTGGTCATCTACCGGAGAAACACTGCGCATATCAAGGAATGTCACTTTGTCGAATGTGCGAGCAATGACAGGAATGCTGTGATGACGTAATGCATCGCGGTAGTCACCATTCAATGCAATGCCAAACGATGCAATAGTGGACCCAGGGGCAGAACCCGCACCCACCAGAGAATCCAACTGCAGAACAGAGCCGATGCCCGCTTCAGAAACAATTGCCGCTGCCCGTGCTTCAAGATCTACCGACGACATTGACACCATTTGCCAAAAGGGGATGTCAGTGCATGCAGTGCGCGCACTGTAGGAAAGCAACACTTGTTGCAACAAGGTCAAAGTGTGGCCACCCGGGCGCAGTGCGCGCATCAGTGGGTGAGATGCGCATGCTTCAATAAGGTCAGCACGACCAGCGATGATTCCGCATTGAGGCCCACCAAGAAGTTTGTCTCCACTGAATGTCACAAGATCTGCTCCGTCAGCAAGTGCTTGGCGTGCTGCAGGTTCTCCAGTTATCCACGTTGGTACTTGCTCTGTGAATCCGTGAAGCCATGGGGCAGTGTTATCCAGTAAGCCAGAACCAATATCTGCGACAACCGGAACTTCAAGAGTTGCTAATTGTGCAATCGAAGTGTCTTCTGTGAAACCTTCAATTGCAAAGTTCGATGGATGTACTTTCATGATTAGTGCAATGTCATTGCGGCGCGAGTCGATTGCGCGTGCATAGTCACGAAGTCGAGTTCGGTTTGTTGTGCCCACATCAACAAGTCGCGCTCCTGATTGTTCCATCACATCAGGAATACGAAAGCCACCACCAATCTCGACACTCTCTCCGCGCGACACTGCAACATCGCGTCCTTCGGCAAGTGCGGCCAAAACCAACATCACTGCTGCGGCATTGTTATTGACAACGATTGCATCTTCAGCACCAATGAGGTGTGAGACAAGTGCAGCAGTTGCATCTTGACGAGAACCACGTTCACCTGATTCAAGATTGAACTCCAGATTTGTTGATCGCCCGGTGGAGTTCATTACTAGTGGTGCGCGTCCCAAATTCGTGTGTAATAAAACGCCTGTTGCATTGATGACATCTTGATGAAGAGACGTTTCGAATTCTCGTACTAATTCTTTGGCAGTAGTAACGGCGTCATCAGAGCCCTCGGCAACTGCACGCCTGGCGCAATCCACAAGGATGGCGTGCGGAAGTGACGACGTGCTAGTTAATTCACGCGCAATGGCATCAATGGATGGCGGGTAAGTCGCCTTGGAGTTCACGAATGTCAACCTAGTAGTTTTTTGTTCATGAACACCAACGAGAGCCCGATCAAGTTGACCGAATGGACATCGTGCGGTGGGTGCGCTGCCAAGTGGGGAGCATCGTTGTTGTCAGACATGGTGCAACAACTACCAAGCGGGTTTGACCCCTCATTGTTAGTGGGGCTTGCACCATTTGATGACGCAGCGGTGTATCAATTAACTGACGACATTGCTTTGGTGAGTACAACGGATTTCTTTCCACCACTAGTTGATGATCCGTCAGACTTCGGCGCAATTGCTGCAGCGAACGCGTGCAGTGATGTTTTTGCCATGGGTGGTCGAGTCATTCTTGCGGTAAACATCGCAGCGTTTCCTGAAGAGTTGCCAACTGATGTGATTGCAGCCATTTTCGCTGCAGCTTCTGCAACTGTGTTGGAAGCAGGTGGCACCATTGCAGGTGGACACACTATTCGTAACCCCGAGCCAATTTTTGGTTTAGCAGTGCAAGGCGTTGTTGATCCGAGGCACATCTTTCGCAAGAGTGGTGCCCAAGCTGGCGACGTTGCAATTTTGTCGAAGCCTCTAGGCACTGGCTTAGTCACGGCGGCCGGTACTGATGCTGACAAGAAAGTTGCGATTGCTGGAATGCGTACGTTGAATCGCACAGCTGCTGAACAGTTACGCGAACATCAAGATCATGTGCACGCAGTCACGGATGTCACGGGTTACGGGCTTGCAGGTCACGGCTGGGAAATTGCAGAGCGTTCAGGAGTGACGCTGGTTATCAACTCGTCTGCATTGCCGTTGTATCCCGGCGCATTAGATATTGCCAAGTCAGGACATCGCACCGGTGGAGACCCTCGTAATCGCCAATATGTAGGCAACCATCTCACTGCAACCGCCGATGAATCGCACATTGCTTTATGTATGGACCCACAAACATCAGGTGGTTTACTGGCCGCTGTTCCTCAAAACATCGCTGACCTACTCATCGCGTCTGGTTCATGGACAGCGATTGGGCATTTCGCCGCGGGCGGACCGAGTCTCGAGATTCGCTGAGCCCCATGTGCTCTCGGATAGCCCGAGTACCCTGACATGTATGGCCACGGTTCGTTTCTTTGCTCAGGCACGCGAGGCCGCAGGAACAGGAACCGCCACTATTTCGGGAGCCAACGTTGGTGCAGTCCTTGATTCTGCAATTGCTCAGTACGGAGCCAAGTTCGAAGCCGTCCTTGGCATGAGCAAGGTATGGCTTAATGGTGAAGAGGTGTCACGCGAGCACCCTGTGACCGATAAAGATGAAGTAGCGGTGTTGCCGCCTGTGTCGGGAGGAATCTGATGTCAACTGAAATCCCAGGCACATTGGCCGAGATACGTGCACAACGCAATGCATTGAATATGGAAGAAGATGCCATCTCATATGTGCGTCGACTCGCACAAGGCCGACTTGATTTAGTGCAAGACGAAGAACGCCGCAGAGCAAGCGGTGCTGATGCACCTGTTGGGTCACTAGCCGATCGACTGGCGGATGTATTCGGACAACAACATGGTGGTGGCAGTGCGCGTCCACCACGTGAAACAAATGTTGCTGGCGATCACCCGTTGGTACAAGAACTTGATGAATTGTGCGAGCACTATCAGTTTGAATCACTTGAGAACATTGACGATCGTGCGTTATCAGACCTTGCAGGTGCATTGGGAATGTTTGAAAAATCTTGTTCTCAACAACGTCATAATTTGTTTGAACGTATCGATGCGCTCACTGCGGCATTAGTAGCGCGTGTGCGCGAAAGTGGCGCCGGTGCAGTGGTGAAAGATTCATAGGTCTATGCCCATCCGCCCTACTGAGACATTGCACGATGTCGGAGAATTTATTCGTCAACAACGTGAGAACGCACAAAAGAGCATCCGTGACCTTGCGCGATCAGCAGGAGTGTCGAATCCGTACCTTTCGCAAATAGAACGCGGCATCCGTCGACCATCGGCTGACATCTTGCAGCAAAGTGCTCGGGCACTCGAGATATCAGCAGAGACCTTGTATGTCAGAGCAGGCATCCTCGATGGCTCGCCCCCGACGGCCAGCAGTGTTCCCGAAGCCATTAATAACGACGAGCGACTCACAGGAGAACAAAAGCAAAGCCTTTTGTCCGTGTATCGGTCTTTTGTCGGTCCTGCTACCACTGAATAGGAACCCTTAGGGAATGGGACAAGCCCTAGATAGGTTGAGTTCTGCATGCGCGTAGCCGTCCTCTCACTTCATACGTCGCCTCTTGTCCAGCCAGGCGTTGGCGACGGAGGCGGTATGAACGTGTATGTGCGCGAGTTGGTATCTGCCCTTGCTCATGCCGGAGTCGACTGCACCACATATACACGTACGTGGCGTGATGATCTTCCCGCCGAAGTCATGATTGAACCGAACCACAAAGTGGTGCATATTCCTGCCGGTGCAATTGATATGTCAAAGGGCGACATGATCTCGATTATTCCTCGGTTCACTGAAGGCGTTCTTGATCACATCAATGCGCACGGCGGCACTGACGTTATTCATGCCAACTATTGGCTCAGTGGCCTTAGCGGGCATTCGCTGAAGCATGAACTTGATGTTCCCTTGGTCAGCACCTTTCATACGTTTGCTCGCGTGAAAGCTGAAGGCGGCGACCCTGAATCTGAATTCCGCGAACAATCAGAAACTGAAGTTATTGGTTGCTCTGATGCCATCTGTGTCAGTTGTACGGAAGAAGAGCGTCAGTTCTTGTCTTTGTATGGAAACCCTCCTGGGAAGATTGAAATCGTTGCACCCGGAGTCGAGCATGCATTCTTTGCCCCTGGTGACAAGCGTGGCGCACGTAAGGCTCTTGAACTTGGCAGTGGTCCGGTGTTGTTGTTTGTTGGTCGTATCCAACCACTAAAGGGTGCAGATGTTGCAGTTCGCTCCCTTGCAGAGTTGGGTCGCAAAGATGCAGTTCTTCTTATTGTGGGTGGTGCAAGTGGCACTGAAGGCGAAACTGAATTAGCCCATGTTCATTCATTGATTGAAGAACTTGGCGTTGAAGGTCAAGTACGTTTCGTTGCACCACAGCCGCACCATATTTTGTCTACGTACTACCGAGCAGCCGATGTTGTATTGGTACCAAGCAGAAGTGAAAGTTTTGGTCTTGTTGCATTGGAAGCAGCAGCGTGTGGAATTCCTGTCGTTGCTACTGCAGTCGGTGGTCTTCTCAACATCATTGAAGACGGTCGTACAGGTTTCTTGGTACCAGATCGTCAACCGGATATTTTTGCTCGCCATATAGCTACCCTTCTTGATGATCCGTCAGTTGCTGCGAATATGTCTGCACAGGCGGCTGAGCGTGCAAAGGCATACACCTGGAGCTTTGCTGCGGCGCGTTTGCGTCGTGCGTATTCAGACCTCACGTCGCGCGACCGAGTCGAGTGTAAGTAGAAATAGCCATGAGCGAGCTTTTTGGCAACACGCACCTTGAATTACTTGATCGACAGATCACGTCGTGGTTAATAACCATGATGGAACGCAATGAGACGATCGTTGCAGTTGACCGTGGCGAACCAGACGAGTATCGATGGTATGTGCGCATGCGGGGTGAAGAAAAAGAATTCACAACTGTGTGGTTCACACTTGGCCAACGCACGCTTCAGTTTGAAACGTATGTGATGCCTGCACCAGAAGAAAATGCGGAACAGTTGTATGAACATGTTCTGCGCCGAAACGAATCGTTAGTAGGCGTTCATTTCTCCATCGGAATTGAAGACGCAATTTTCCTACGCGGCGAATTGCCACTGCGTATGGTTGACGAAGACGAACTCGATCGTGTGGTCGGAACCCTCTACGCCACAGTCGAGCGCATTTTCCCCACCATCATCCGTATTGGTTTCGCCAGTCACTTTGCTGACTAAGTAATTGCCAAACGGCATTAGGGCTCGCCCACATCTCAATTGCCGAGGGGCGGGGAGGTCGGGGAAGTCAGCCCCGTCCTCGGCACCATCGCTATTAGTGTTGGCATATGACTTCACACACTCCACGGCTCGTCATTATCGGCGGGGGCAATATGGGCACTGCTTTGGTCAGTGGCTTGGTGGCTAACGGGTGGGAAGCATCAAGCATCACCGTTGTCGAGCTTGATGCTGACAAGCGATCAACGCTGGAATCAACATTTGGTGTTCGCACCAGCGCAACTGTGGTGGCAGGCGACGGTGCACTTATTGCAGTAAAGCCAGGCGATGTAGCCGCAGTATGCACGTCGGCAGCTGCGCTTGGAATTCCCCGTGTGCTTTCAATTGCTGCTGGAATTTCTATTGCAACATTGCAAGATGCTGCTGGTGCAACAACCGCTGCAGTGCGTGCAATGCCGAATACGCCTGCGTTAGTAGGCGAAGGAGTGTCTGCAATTTGTGGCAGTGCGCAATGCACTGAAGAAGAACTTGGCTGGGCAGAGTCGTTGTTGAGCGCTGTGGGAATTGTGGTTCGTGTTGATGAAGCACACATGGATGTAGTGACAGCAGTTGCTGGTTCTGGCCCTGGCTATTTGTTCTTGATTGCAGAGTCGCTTCTTGACGCTGCGCGCGCCGAAGGATTACCTGCGGGTGTTGCTGACACTCTTGTTAGGCAACTCTTTAAAGGCGCGGGCATCTTGCTGGCAGAATCAACAGAAAGTCCCGCCACGTTGCGTGAGCGTGTGACATCGCCGAACGGTACAACCGCTGCGGGGCTTGCTGTTCTTGAGACATCGGGCATTCGTGAAACTATGCACAACGTCGTGAAGGCAGCTGCCGCTCGCAGTGTTGAAATGGGTAAATAACCCCTTTCGTTTTTTGTAGGGGGTATTTAACTTTTTTGCGACAACGGGTGTATGGTTGTGACACAGGTCACCAGCACCGGGAAACCAATGCTGGGAGTCGCGCTCAGCAATGAGCTGCGCCGAGAGG
>JAPKZY010000006.1 GCA_026393535.1 Actinomycetota bacterium
AGGTATTTGCGCTCAGCTTCAGGAATTCCCAACTTCTCGTATGTGAGCTTCATTTGCTCTGGCAGGTCATCCCACTCATCAACTTGTTCCGTTGCTGGCTTCAAGTAATAAAAGATGTCTTGGAAATCAATATCGGGCATATTGGCCGCAAACCATGCAACCATCGGCTTGCGATCAAAAATTCCGAGGCTGCGAATACGCAAATCTGTCATCCACTTCGGCTCGCCCTTCCACCATGAGATCTGCTCTACGACGCGCTGGTTAAGGCCTTTGACAGGTTCAAAGGCATATTCGATTTCGTCGCTCCAGCCGAGGCTGTACTTACTGAGATCAAGGTCGAATGACGTCATGTGGGTTTCCTTTTATTCCTTGCCCATGGGTTCCCCCTGAGCAATTAACACTATGGCCATAGTAACAATCCCCAGGCGGGAACCCACGCAGATAGCGTCAATCCCTTCATGGAATGTTTCGGTCTTGTCGGTCTCCCCAATGCGGGCAAGTCCTCGCTTTATAACGCACTCACGGGTGGCGGGGCCTTGGCGGCTCCCTACCCCTTTGCCACGAAGGATCCGAACATCGGAATCGCCAAAGTGCCCGACAACCGCCTGCTCGCTTTGTCAGAAATGTCGAAAACAAAAAGCACCGTGCACGCAGCAGTTCAAGTGGTCGATATTGGCGGTCTTGTAGAAGGCGCAAGCAAGGGCGAAGGTCTTGGAAACAAGTTTCTCGCCAACATTCGTGAAGTCGATGCAATCGTCTACGTGTTGCGCGCATTCAAAGACCCAGACGTCATGGGTCCTGATGATCCGCTTGAACATTTGCGCATTGTTGAACTTGAACTTGCACTTGCAGACTTAGAGACAGTGGAAACACGCCTCAAGCGAGTCAGTAAAACTGCACGAGTTGACAAGGGCAACCAAGAAGAAGCTGCGCTGTTGCAACGAGCATTTGATGCGTTGGCTGAAGGTCTGCCTTTGTATCGCGCAGGAATGTCGGCCGATGACCGCGAAGCACTTGCGCCACATTTCTTGCTTACTAACCGTCGTGTACTTGCTGTGGTCAACGTTGGCGAAAACGAACTTGACACAATTCCGGCAATGGAAGCTCGTGTTCGTGCAGAACTGTGCCCTCCAGGTTCTGTTCAAGAGCACGAAATTGAAGTGCTCGGTATGAGCGTGCAGATCGAAGCAGAAGCAGCTCAACTAGAGCCAGCAGACCGCGCCGAGATGCTCGAGGCACTCGGCCTTGGTGAAGGCGCACTGACAAAAATGGTTCGCTCGGCGTTCCACTTGCTCGGTCTACGCACCTATTTCACCACCGGAGAAAAAGAGACCCGTGCATGGACATTCCATGCTGGCGACAAAGCCCCCGTCTGCGCCGGAAAGATTCACTCTGATATTCAGCGTGGGTTTATTCGTGCCGAAGTCATCCACTGGGACGAACTTATTGATCTCGGATCATGGAATGCCGCCAAAGATGTCGGCAAGCTTCGTTCTGAAGGCAAAGAATACGAGTTTGTTGACGGCGACGTCACCGAGTTCCGCTTTAACGTATAGGTAGCGACACGGAGGTCACCATGGGTGCACCACAAGAATTCGAACCCATCTGGCTTGTCAGCAAAGGCCATGTATTGGCAGCTGGCGTTCGCACCGTTACTCGCGCTCAACGACGTCGCGGCCTCATTGGCGTTGCTGTTATCGAACAACCTCTCGTGCTTGCACCATGCAATTGGGTGCACA
>JAPKZY010000078.1 GCA_026393535.1 Actinomycetota bacterium
TGATGCAGTGAGCGCAGATGCTCTATTGCGCACTGCTCTGTCCGTGTCTGACTCCCGCGTTGCAGTGCTTGGTCATACGCGATGGGCGAGCGTAGGCATTATCTCTGAGCCCAATGCTCATCCTGTCACTGGCGAAGAAATTGATGTTGAGGGCCAACAGGTATCTGTTGCGGTTCTGAACGGCGATGTGGACAACCATACGGAATTGCGTGAGCGCCATAACTTGCGTTTTGCAGATCCAATTACAACCGACGCGAAAGTTATCCCAGCCATCGTTGATCGCGGTCGAGGTACTGGTCTAGATACTCAAGCCGCATTTCTTAATGCAGTCACCCAGTTTGAAGGATCAGTCGCAATTGGCTATATGACCGCAAGTGATCCGAATGATATGTACTTGGCACTGTTTGGTAGCGGTCAAGGTTTGTATATCGGTCTTGCTGAAGATCGTTTCATCGTTGCAAGCGAACCATACGGAACAGTTGAAGAGACCGTGAACTTTGTGCGTCTTGATGGTGAGTCTCCGCGCAAAGAAGGTGACCCCAATTCACGCGGGCAAGTAGTGCGCCTTCGTGTCGACGGAGCCGGCACAGTTGAAGGTATTACCCGCATTGCGTATGACGGAATCGAGATTCCGGTAACGGCTAGTGACGTTGCTGTTGCTGAAGTAACAACGCGCGATATCGACCGTGGTGATGCACCACACTTCCTGCTAAAGGAAATTACCGAAGCTCCTCGTAGTTTCCGCAAGACAATTCGTGGTCGCACACTTGAAGTGAACGGCCGACTTGTTCCTGATCTTGATTCGTTCACAATGCCGAAAACAATCAAGGATCGTTTGGCTAGCGGATCTATTCGTCGTATTCGTGTTATTGGCCAAGGCACCGCCGCCGTTGCTGGAACATCACTGATTCCCGTACTCGGCTCATTGCTAGATGCTTCCATTCAAGTAGAGGCACTCACTGCTACTGAACTCTCTGGTTTTGCAATGTCAATCGATATGTCTGACATGTTGGTAATTGCTGTCAGCCAAAGCGGCACCACCACAGACACCAACAGAACAGTTGACCTCGTCGCATCACGTGGTGCGGCAGTCCTGGCAATCGTGAATCGTCGGGGAAGCGAACTTTCTAGCAAAGCCCACGGTGTGTATTACACATCTGACGGTCGTGATATTGAAATGAGTGTTGCAAGCACCAAGGCGTTCTATGCGCAAGTTGCTGCTGGAGCTATTTTGTCGTGTGCTATTGCACAGGCAACGGGCAAAGTTGATTCCGACCGTATGCATCGCATCCTTGATTCACTCGTTCATATGCCAGCGGCTATGGAAACAGTTATCGCGCAACGTACTGAGATCGGCCTTATCGCACAGAAGTATGCACCTATGAAGCGCTATTGGGCTGTTGTCGGAAATGGTCCGAACACAGTTGCAGCTCATGAAGTCCGAATCAAGCTCTCAGAGCTGTGCTACAAATCAATTTCGTGTGATGTAACTGAAGATAAGAAGCACATTGACCTTTCATGTGAGCCAATGATTCTCGTATGCGCAGCCGGCCTCAGCGATGGCACTGCAACTGATGTGGCAAAAGAAGTCGCAATCTTTAAGGCGCACAAAGCAATTCCTATTGTTGTCGCCACTCAAGGTGAAACTCGTTTTGATTCTGCTGCGGCCGCTGTGGTGTACGTACCAGTTGCAGACCCCGCGCTTGCCTTTGTGTTGTCTTCCATGGTTGGGCACCTTTTCGGTTACGAAGCAGCGTTAGCAATTGACGCGCTTGCTCGTCCGTTACGCCAGTTACGTGAAGTAGTCGAAATTGTTGTCGGTAGGGGTGGCAGTGGTGACACTGCGCTTACCCAAGTTGAAGCACAAATCGTTCCTGTCACTCAGCAGTTTCTCCAAGTTCTGGCAACTGGCCAATACGACGGAAACCTCGAAGCATCAACAGCGGTTCGTTTGGTTTCTCTTCTTCGTATTGTCACCGGACCACAACCGCTACAAGCGTTCCAGCGCCAAACTGGTCGCACTGCTTCACCATCAGCTCTTCTTGATGATCTCATCGATGCGCTCACACGCAGCATTGATGAATTGACACGTCCGATTGACGCCATCAAGCACCAAGCAAAGACCGTCACTGTCGGTATTTCGCGAAGTGAAGAAGGCCTGCTTGATCGTGCTCTTGTTCGCGCTGTTCTTGAAGCCGGTGCATCACGTGACAATCTGTCGTATGCAACGCTCAAGGTGTTGGCATCACTTGATGCGGCAGTTGCATCTGTTGAAGGTTTCACCAGGTACGCAATTGCCGGCGATGCGCGCAACGCCACAGTCTCGATTATTGATCGTGGTGGCGTAGCCAAGGACCTCACATCGCGCGTTACAACAAATGCAACTCTTGTTGGTACGAAGCATCGTGTTGCTGCTGACCAAGAAGTACTTGTAGCTCGTGGTCGCAAAGATAGACGCACTGTAATTTTCGTACCTGAAGTTCATGGTTCAACAACTGTGGGTATTTCACTCATGCATGTTGCATTCCACGACACGGTTGCTGCCGGTACTGCACGTCAAGTCTTGCAAGGGTATGACCGCCGTTACGACCGCTTGGTTGACTGGGTGTCTGAAACTGAAGGTTCATTCCGTGAAGACAGACTTGCTGAAGTATCTATTGCCGACTTGCTCATTAATCCAGTTTCCGAGAGCGCCGACTTGTGGCGAACTGACGGTCAATAAAATGTTGGGCATAGGTATTGACGCAGTTGATGTCGATCGCTTTCGAAAACTTCTTGAACGTCGTCCACATTTACGTCAGCGTTTGTTTACATCTGCCGAATTGACATCTCTCGAAGGTCGCAGTGATGATGCAGCCTCACTTGCAGCGCGATTCGCAGTTCGTGAGGCAACAATGAAAGCTCTCGGAGTTGGGCTAGGCGCTTTCGACTTCCACGATGTCTCAATTGAGAAGATGTCGTCTGGG
>JAPKZY010000106.1 GCA_026393535.1 Actinomycetota bacterium
AAGACAGCAAAAGTGAAAACATTTAGCCAGCAGTTAGCAGTTGGATTTGCGCTCGCTCCGTTTACCGTTATTGACCAATCGTGGACTTTTACAATCTTCATGTGGATAGCCGTTGCTCTTACGCTTCTTAGCGCTGCTCAATATGCGGTGAAAGCCCTGCGCTAGTGGTTCTTGCGGCACTAAGCCCGGAAGACCGCGCCGCAATACAAAAGCGCACACTGCGCACCTTGATGGTGGGCCAAATTATCGGAGCCGCAGCTCTTGCTTCTGCAGTCACGGTTGGCGCATACGTCGTACAAGACATTCTGGGAGACACGACTCCGTGGGGCGGCATTGCAACTGCAACCGCAACCATGGGCACTGCTGTTATGGCGCAAGTTCTATCGCGCATCATGATGCGTCGCGGGCGTCGTCCCGGATTGCAATTGGGATACGCACTTGCAACAGTCGGCGCAATTCTCGCTGCTCTCGGTGCGGAACACCGATCTCTTGCGCTATTCATGGTTGGGCTTTTCATGTTTGGTAACGGCCAAGCCTCGAACTTGCTGGCACGATACGCCGCAACTGACTTAGCGGAACCACACAACCGGGCTAGTTCAATGAGCCGCATCGTGTTTGCTTCAACATTCGGTGCAGTCTTTGGGCCACTGCTCATTAGTCCTGCTGAAATTGCTGGCCAAGATTGGTTCGGTTGGGCCAAGTACACAGGCCCATGGGTCTTTTCCAGCATCGTGTTACTCGGCGCATTCCTTAACACAACGATCCGTTTACGTCCTGACCCACTGGTCATCGCTGGCGGTATCAGCCCGAAGGGCACAGTGAAGCTTCCCAGCATCAAAGAAGCACTAACGATTGTTGTTGCAACACAAAAAGGTCGACTAGCACTTGCTTCAATGGTCATCTCTCAAGTCACCATGGTGGCTGTGATGGCAATGACTCCAGTGCACATGAAATTGCATGGTCATGAATCACTCAGTCAGTTTGTTATTTCGCTTCACGTCGCTGGCATGTATGCATTCAGTCCTCTTGTAGGCCGCTTTGCTGACAAGAAGGGAACGCATCACGCAGTTCTTGCTGGTGCTTCCGTATTGGTTCTTGCAACAGTCATGTCTGCTCTCAGTGGGGAAGCTGCACTTATATTGTTTCCGGCATTGTGGTTTCTTGGAATCGGATGGAACTTCGGACTCATCGGTGGGTCCGCGATGCTGCTTGAATCAGTTCCCGATGACAAGCGCGTCACAGTGCAAGGTTCAGCTGATTTGATGATGAGTTTCTGTGGCGGCCTGGCTGGACTGTCGTCTGGCTTTATCCGTAAAGCTTTCGGCTATCACTTGTTAGCAGCGTCAGCATCGTTGGCGGCTGCCGCACTGCTCGTTTGGGCCTTTTATGCATTTCGGCGCATGCAGTTGCAGTCTTCTGTGGCAGGCTAAACGCCATGAAGTGCAATGTTGTTGCCGTTGGTACAGAGCTTCTGCTTGGCCAGATAGTTGATACCAACTCTTCGTACATTGGCGAACAATTAGCTGCTGTCGGTATTGGATCCCATCTGCAACTCAAAGTGGGCGACAACTTGGCGCGCGTTGTTGCGGCCATTCGTCTGGCTCTTGAAGACGCAGATGCCGTGATTATCTGTGGTGGCCTCGGACCAACGCATGATGATCTCACTCGTGACGCGCTTGCTGAAATCATGGGCGTTCCACTAGAACACAACGACCACATTGCGCAATTGATTACCAACTTGTTTGCTACGCGCAATCGTTACATGGCCCCCAACAATTTGAATCAAGCCCAAGTTCCACGCGGAGCCACAATCATTGAACAGACTCGTGGCACCGCACCTGGCCTTATGTGCCCTGTTGGCAACAAGGTCATGTATGCAATGCCCGGAGTGCCGCATGAGATGTACGACATGATGAGTCGCGCAGTGCTGCCTGATCTTCTAGAGCGCAGTGGGGAAGCGAGCGTCATTAAGAGTTTGGTGTTGCGCACGTGGGGCGAAAGTGAATCAGCACTTAACGAACGACTCGACCCCATCATCGATGAACTCGAAACACTTGGTAATCCAACTCTTGCGTTTCTTGCAAGTGGCTGGGAAGGCATCAAAGTTCGTCTCACAGTGAAGGCAGCAACCGATACCGAAGCAGACGCACTGTTAAGTACTTGGGAGCATAAAGTGCGCGCGCTTACTGATGATCTTGTATTCGGGACAAACACAGACACCATGGAATCTGTGGTGCTCAAGCTTCTTGAACAGCGTGGTTGGACCTTAGGTATTGCGGAATCTGTAACCGGCGGTCTTGTCGGCGGTCGCATCACTTCCATTCCCGGCGCGTCACGCACCTTTCGCGGCGGCATCATTAGTTACACCAGTGAAGTGAAGTTCGATGTGCTCGGAGTAGACCGTGGCCCTGTTGTGTCAGAGCAAGCAGCGATACAAATGGCTGTTGGCGCACAACGAACACTGAATGCAAGTGTTGGCCTCGCACTTACTGGGGTTGCTGGCCCAGACGAACAAGACGGACAACCTGTCGGCACCCTGTGTGTGGGTATTGCATTTCCCGACGGCAGAACCTTTTCCAGCATCTCGCAACTGCCAGGTCAACGTGATCAGATGCGCCAATTCAGCGTGATTAATGCACTCTCGTTCCTACGCAAGCTTCTGCTCGCCGAGCCTCGGTAGAGTTGTATTCAATGCCCTCGTAGCTCAGTCGGATAGAGCAACGGACTTCTAATCCGCAGGTCGCAGGTTCGATTCCTGCCGAGGGCGCCAAGAGGTGGGAACCCAACGTCTATGGTTTTTCTTGTCTCGCAATTGAGAAGAGATGCCATGCGCCGTCTGTAGTCGGTGACCACAGTGCTGCGCCATCTTCAAGGTAATTGACCGGTGGGTTAATTGGTGCTTGTTGAGGAAAGATCTTGCCTTCGTCTGCACAGGGGATAATCAATACATTATGTGGTGCCAAGATTGCATGACTTTGCCCTTCACTGTTTAGTGGCACTCGTCCCGTGTCGAATAAATCGCGCAGCCGAGTGGTGTCATTGCATTTGTAGATGACGTCACCGCCAAGCAATTGAAGTGTGATGACACCTTCTCCTATTTCAATCACGGTTGCTCGCCGCCATTGCGTTGATTCCTCCAGAGCTTTTCGTGCTTGTATGAAGTGCACGCAATGCCCTGGGGCGTAGTTTTGATTATTACTCATGTTGTTTTTCCTCATCGTTCTTGGCGTTACCACCGACTTGAAATCGGTTGGTGATCTTCAACGGGCCAAGCCCCTCAGATCGTCTTGATGACTACAAATGCACAGTACCGAAGGGGTGTGTGAAGGTATCTAACCACAGGTTCGTCACGCGCCAATGCTCCGTGGGCAGCAGGAAGCGAGAGTAATGACCAACTTTCCCGCTCTGAATGAGGCTTTGACCCATCAAAGCCTTACAATTGCAGGGTGGAATTTAAGAAAGATGACATCGTCATCTACCCCCAACATGGCGCCTGCAAAGTAAAAGGCAAAAAGAAGCACGACTTCTTCGGTACGGGGAAAAAAGAGGAGTACCTCATCCTTGAGACCATCATCAACGAGATGACCCTCCAGGTTCCTATGTCGAAGCTCGACGAAGTTGGCGTGCGACCACCAGTGAACGCAGAAGAACTTGATGACCTTGTCCAAGTGCTTTCTAAGCCAGACCCTCGCGTGCCAAGTAACTGGTCACGCCGTTTCAAGAACCACCAAGAGAAGTTGAAGAGTGGCGACGTGTACCAAGTAGCAGAAGTTGTTCGTAACTTGGCAGCGCGTAACCGCGACGCTTCGTTGTCTGCAGCCGAGCGCACCATGTACGAGCGTGCTCGCGTGAACTTGATTTCAGAAATTGCACCGGCCTTGAAGGTCAGCAAAGAAGAAGCAGAAGAGTTTCTCAATCAGGCACTTGAAAAAGGTGTGCTGAAGGTGGCGAAAGTTGCCGAGAAGAAAGTTGAAGCAGTTGTCAAAGTAGTTGACGATGCTGACGACGATTCTGACAACGAAGACGACGAGTAAATCATGACCCGAGTGGGTTTTTGTGGTCTTGGCGTTATGGGGTATCCCATGGCTGGACATCTTGCTTCTGCAGGTCATTCTGTTTCTGTTTACAACCGCACATCTGCACGTGCAGATGCCTGGGTAGCTGAACATTCCGGAACGACATTTCCCACTCCGCGTGAAGTTGCTGCTAACTCCGACATTGTGATGCTGTGCGTTGGCAATGATGCTGACGTGCGTGCCGTAGTTATGGGGCCCGATGGTGTTCTGGCAGGTGCACATGACGGTTTGATTGTTGTTGACCACACCACAACTAGTGCCGAACTGGCCCGTGAGATTTCTCTGGCATGTTCTGTGGCCGGAGTTGGGTTTGTTGATGCACCTGTGTCAGGTGGTCAAGCCGGAGCAATCAATGGTGCACTCACCGTGATGTGTGGAGCTGATTCTGTAAAAGTGTTTGCAGATGTTGAAGCTGTTGCAACTGCTTATTCACGTTCGTGTGTTCGTTTAGGTAATGCCGGCAGTGGCCAGTTAGCAAAGATGGTGAATCAGATTTGTATTGCTGGGATAGTGCAAGGGCTTGCTGAAGGTTTGGCATTTGCAACGAAGGCTGGGCTTGACGCACATGCAGTGATTGATGTGATTTCAAAGGGCGCAGCACAGAGCTGGCAAATGGAAAACCGTGGTCACACCATGGTGGACGATTCGTTTGACTTCGGGTTTGCCGTTGAATGGATGATCAAGGACTTGGGTTTTTGTGTGGAAGAAGCCCAACGAAATGGCGCTGAATTGCCTGTTGCAGATTTGGTGCTTGGCTTTTATCGCGAACTGTACGCAGATGGTGCTGGCCGCTTGGATACCAGCAGCCTGATTCGTCGCTTGCCCTAGAGGCTCTGCACGACCGATGCAAATACGTCAAGCACAGTGTCGATTTGTTGATCTGTGATGACCAATGGCGGACACACTGCAATGACCCCGGGAATAGAGCGAGCGATAACGCCCTTCTTGATCATGGCGTCACGAACAATGGTTGCGTCCATGTCGTCTGGAAGCTTTCCTGCCCAAATGGCGCCTGCACCGCGGTAGCCGGTGAGTATGCCGTCTGCGCTGAGGGCTTGAAGTCCTTTTTCAATTCGAGCACCAATGTGTTTCGCGCGTTCAACGAGACCTTCGCGCTCCATGATGGCGATATTGGCAAGTGCAGCTGCACACACAGTGGCGTGACCTGAATATGTGTAACCGTGACGCAAAAAGAACGTGGGGTCTGTGGCGAGTGCGTTGTTGATTACTTCACCGATGATGACTCCTCCAAGAGGTTGATAACCACTTGTGACTCCTTTGGCAAACGTAATCATGTCGGGAGTGACGCCGTAGTAGGTGGCGCCAAACCATTCGCCAAGGCGACCAAAACCTGTGATGACTTCATCGAAGATGAGGTATGCACCATTGTCATTGCACAGACGACGAAGCCCAGTGAGGTATTCGGCGCTTGATGGCCATACGCCACCTGCGCCCTGCAATGGCTCAGCAATGATTGCTGCAACTTTGCCTTTGTTCTGTTCGAAGGCAATGGACATTGCTTCAATATCATCGGCATCAACTTGAATGACGCCTTCAAGAAGTGTTCCGTAACCGATTTTGTTCAGAGGTAAACCTTGTGCACTGGTGCCGCCGTAGTTTGTGCCGTGGTATCCGCGGTTACGCGTAATGATGACGCTACGTTCAGGGTGGCCTGCCTGAATTTGTGAGGTACGGGCAATCTTCATTGCGGTGTCGATTGATTCTGATCCGCTGCCGCACAAGAAGACCCGTGAATTAGAAATGGGGGACAGCGATGACACTTTTGTTGCAACTGCTTCAGCTAGCGGATTCGTAAACGGATCAAATGTTGAGTAGGTCTCAAGCGTGCCTACTTGGGCAGCAATTGCATCAGCCATTTCTTTACGGCCATGCCCGATTTGGCAATACCAAAGGCTGCCGATGGCGTCGATGTATTCATTGCCTTTGTCATCCCATAGCAACGCCATGTCGCCGCGCACCATGTTGATGAACGCGTCAGAGGATGGTTTCGCAAAGGAGTGAAGAAGATTGCTTGACATGTCACTACTGTACGCCAGCGGTTGCTGGCGCGAAATTAGATTCGCTCGATGATGGTGGCTGTTCCCATGCCGCCGCCGGTGCACATGGTGATGAGGCCGGTTGTCTTGTTCTGGCGTTCGAGTTCGTCTACCAAGGTGCCAATCAGCATCGCGCCGGTTGCACCGATGGGGTGACCAAGAGCCATTGCTCCACCATTGACGTTGACCTTTGCAGGATCAACGCCAGTGTCTTTGAAGAACTTCAAAACAACAGCAGCGAATGCTTCATTGACCTCGAAAAGATCAATGTCGTCAAATGTCATTCCGGCTTTTTTCAGAACAAGCTTTGCGGCTGGTCCGGGCGCTGTGAGCATGATGACTGGCTCTGTACCAGCAACTGCGCTCATGATGATGCGTGCGCGTGGCTTGAGGCCGTGTGCTTTTGCATAGTCAGGAGATGTCACAAGAACAGCTGCGCCGCCATCAACAACACCAGAAGAGTTGCCGCCGTGGTGAACATGGTTGATGCCTGAGATGTGTGGGTAAGCAAGGCGCGCAGTTTCGTCGATGGTGAGACCTTCTGGATCCTTTTTGTATCCGCCCATGCCTTCGAAGCTTGGAGTGAGTTTGGCGAGGTCAGCAAGTGTTGTGCCTGCACGAGGGTGCTCATCAACTGCAAGTGCAAGAGTTCCGTCGTCATGGTAAATCGGAATCAGTGAACGCTCGAAGCGGCCTTCTGCAATTGCGATAGCTGCACGGCGCTGGCTTTCAACTGCAAGTGCGTCGCACTGTTCGCGGGTGAAGCCTTCGGTAGTTGCAATGAGGTCAGCAGAAATTCCCTGAGGCACCATGTTGTACTGATCACGCAGGTGATTGTTGTTGGCGGTGAAACCGTCAACGTGCATTGGTGATGGACGAGACATTGATTCAATGCCACCAGCAACCACGATGTCTTGCATGCCGGACAAAACGCCCATGGCTGCGAAGTTCACTGCTTGCTGACCAGAGCCACAGAAACGATTCAGTGTGACGCCAGGGGCCTCAAGTGCCCAGCCAGCGTCAAGAGCCGACATGCGTGCGATATCCATTGAATGGTCGCCGCTGCCAGCGCCACAACCCATGATGACGTCGTCTACTGCTGCGGTATCGAAACCGACGCGATCTTTCAGACCGTTGAGAACTTGGGCGAGGATGCGTTGTGGGTGCACGTTGTGCAGGGCGCCGGTGTCTTTGCCCTTTCCTCGTGGTGAGCGAACTGCGTCGATAATCCAGGCTTCACGTTCCATTGGGTCTCCCTTAGCTGCAGGGGCTGGGTTTCAGCCACCCGTGGTGTACGAACTAAACCTTATGACACGGCATGTTGTGTCGAACCATTGAGGAGGCGCCGTTATGGCCCAATTTCAGACACTTGAAGTATCAGTAGACGGTTCATTGGGGCGCCTGCAGATGGCTCGCCCTGAACGCTTGAATGCACTGTCGCGTCAGACCCTGCAAGATCTGGCATCTGCTGCGCGATGGTTTGATGAACAGCGCGAGGTAAAGGTTGTCATCGTGTCTGGCCAAGGTCGTTCGTTCTCTGCGGGGTTTGACCTGAATGACTTTTCGAGCCCAGACCCCGAATGGGGAGTACGTGAAAGTGCCGACCTCGGGCGCATCATGGCAGAAGCCGTGACCAACATGAATGCATTAACCATTGCGGCAATTCAAGGCCACTGCGTTGGTGGCGGGCTAGTGGTGGCAATTAGTTGTGACTTGCGAATTGCAGCTGAGTCAGCTGTGTTTTCGATTCCTGAAGTTGATCTTGGAATACCACTTGCATGGGGAGGCATTCCGCGTTTGGTACGCGAGATTGGTCCGGCTGCAACGAAAGAGTTGGTGCTGACTTGTCGACGGTTCTATCCGGAAGAAGCAAAGTCGTTGGGTTTCTTGAACACAATTGTTTCTGATTCTGAATTAGCAGCGCATGTTGACGCATTGGCATTGTCGTTGGCTGCAAAGCCCGGCTATTCGTTGCGTACTACGAAGCAACAAGTCAACGCAGTAACTGAAGAAATGATTGGTACTGCACGCAACGCCAACGATGCAGATTCATTGGTAATTGCAACATATGATGCTGAAAGTCGAGCAGCAAGTGCTGCATATTTGAAATCAAAGAACAAAGGATAAAAACATGAGCACAACAACAAAGGTTTTCGTCCACGGCAATCCAGAAACATCAGCAGTGTGGTCATTGCTGGTCACAGAATTGGAGAAGCGCGGAGTTGACAACATCGTGTTGCTGACGCCACCAGGTTTCGGTGCTCCGACACCTGCAGGCTGGGGTGGCACCATGCGCGAGTATCGCGATTGGCTCATTGCAGAACTTGACGCTATTGGTGGCGAGATTGATCTTGTGGGTCATGACTGGGGTGCTGGCCATGTGTTTGGCGTTCTAGCTGAACGTCCAGACATTGCCCGAACATGGGCAGCTGATTGCGCAGGCCTCATGCATGCTGATTATCAATGGCATGACGCCGCACAGGGTTGGCAAACACCTGACCTCGGCGAACAGATGGTTGCGGGCATGGTTGCAATGCCCGATGATCAGTTTGTTGATGCGTTCAGCGGCTTAGGCATGACACGTGAGATTGCAGCCGATGTGAAATCACACATCAATGACGAGATGGCTCGTTGCATCTTGGCGTTGTATCGCGATGCGGCTCAGCCAGCAATGGTGGCAGTGGGCAAACAGTTTGCAACTGCACAACCAAAGAATGGCTTGGTCATCATTGCTGAAGAGGATCATTACGCAGGATCTTTAGAAACCATGACGTCAGTTGCTAACAGTGTGGGTGCTGAGGTGGCTGTGTTGTCAGGTGTCGGGCATTGGTGGATGTGTCAACGCCCAGACTTGGGTGCCGACATGTTGATGGCCCATTGGGCCAGCCTGTAAATCTGTTACAACTGGAGTTCAGAAACTGCAGTATCGCGTATCTGGCGCCTAAATATTTTTCCAGAATCAGTACGTGGTAGCGGTACAGGACTCATCCGAATGTATCGAGGAATTTCAAACCGCGAGAGATGACCTGACAAATGCGTGCGAAGGTCTTCCTCCTCGATAGGGGACTCAAGGTAAATGGTGGCTGCCACCTCTTCGCCTAAACGGTCATCGGGGACCGCGTATGCAATTGCTTCGATGATTAAGGGATGAGACATCAATGCTGCCTCAACAGTTCCACATCCAATATTTTCGCCACCACGAATAATGAGATCCTTGATGCGGTCGACAATGTACATAAAGCCGTCTTTGTCTATGTACGAGACGTCTCCTGTACGAAACCAATCACCGTCAAATACTTCTGCGTCCACTTCTGGTCGATTCCAATATCCGATAAACATTTGAGGCCCGCGAATTTGTAGTTCGCCGCGTTCGCCAGCTGGAACTGGAGCACCTGAGTCATTTACAACTCGTAATTGAATACAGGGAAGAGCCCGCCCTGCGCTCATTGCGTGTTCTAAATACTCGTGTCCGTTAATACTGGTTCCGATCGCGTTCGTTTCTGTCATACCCCACCCAGTATTCGGCGCTGCTTTTGAAAAAGAGTCGTCTATTTGTTTCACTTGTTCCGGAGCACGAGATGCGCCTCCTCCGCCGACAGCTAGCAGAGAGCTGAGATCACTGTTAGTGCGCAGTGCCTCGCGCGCGAGATCGCCAGTCATGGCAGGAGGGCCACTAAAAGTGGTGATGCGCTCTGATTCAATAAGTTCAGCTGCGTGTGCAGGATCCCATTTATACATGCTGACCAATTTTCGCTTACTGCGATACGAAGACAGAAAGACAACATGCATTCCCAAAACGTGGAACAGGGGTACTCCAAGAAGTGCCGCGGCTGGGTACGGAGTATCAGAGTGCGGGGAATCCTGCCGAGATTGAATCATCATGGCTTGAGCAACTGCTGCAAACTCCCACGAAATAATTGCAGTCAGAATGTTTCGTTGGCTTGACAACACACCCTTTGGGCGACCCGTAGAACCTGATGTATACAAAATAAGTGCTGGATCATTTGCGACTATTTTCACATCGGGCATTGATGCTGTTGGGACATCTTGAAGAAGTGTCTCGAGTTGAAATACTGGTCTATTGATCTGCCGCGTTGTGCGCACGGAAATGACATGCAATGCCAAGTTTCCTGACAGTTGACTTAACCGTTCAAGACGTTCTTCGTCTGCGAATATCAACTTGGCTCCACTATCTGTGAGGCCATATTCCATCTCGTCTGGTAACCACAGAGAGTTCATTCCTACTGCGATGGCTCCAATCGCGGTGATTGCTTTGAAGGCAAGAATCCACTCGGGATAATTACGCATAGATATTGCAACCCTGTCGCCTTTTTGAATATCAAACCGATGATGTAAAACGTGCGCTATTCGCGAAGCCTTCGCATATGCCTCGGTAAACGAAAGACGTTCCTCTTCGTATACAAGAAAGGTGTCATCACTAAGATTCTGTTCGTATAAATCGCGGAGGGTTTGTGGACCGTTAACAAATCCGGGCACTGAACCACGGATACAATCCACAGTTCCCATTTCGTATGGCTGTCCAGCAGCTGAAATTACAGCGCGTGCTTCGTCGATATTCATCGGGTCAGCCTTACATATTTTGTGAGCCCATCTCTAGATGGAAACTTATTTATGTGAGTTGTAGGCGGTCACAATTGGTGCAAGTTCTGTTGGTGTTGCACCGTGCATGATGACGCCATCACAACCAAGAGCAAATTGGTTGCGAATTGCAGCGACACACTGTGCCGGAGTTCCTGACGCAGATGGTGCGAGCCATTCGTCGGGGATCAGTGGCGCCACGCGTTCAAGATCCTCCGTGGTTCCCTTTGCATCAAGTGCACCGGGAAATGTGCGCACGAATTCATCAGCCCTGAAGCGTTTCAAGACTTCCGGATCCCAATTGTTGGTGCGCACCATGAGGTCGCCGTAGGCCTGTAAGTAGGTAGCAAGGCGTCCGACAGTCTTTTTTAATCGCAGCGCAGGATTAATGTGATCACCAATAGTTGCAAAGCAAGACCACACTTTGACGGTGGCAGGGTCACGACCTGCTTGTTCAGCCGCACGTTTCACTGTCTGCACTGCGCGCTGTGTTGTTTCGTCGGTAAAGAACGTATGAAGAATCACATTGTCGTAGGCGCGTCCCGCCATCTCGAGAGTCTGTGGACCAAACACAGTAATGCTGAGCGGAATATCCAGATCAAATGCAGGGTCAAGTCGAAGTACTGGGTACTTGCCAGTGATGTCTTCGTAGTTCATCACTGTCTCGCCGTGCCACAACTGGCGCATCACGTGTGCGAACTTTTCCATTGAGTCCGTGGTCGCAAGTGGCATGCCGTATGCCTTGAACATGGCATCGATGCCGCGGCCAAGGCCAAGGCTGAAACGTCCCTCCGACAAAAGATGCAGGGTGCTTGCCCATGATGCAGTCACTAGTGGGTGACGAGTGGTGTGGTTGGTGGCCGCCGTAATGATGTTGATTGAATTGGTGACAGCAACGGCCGCACCGGTTAAGGCCCCGGCTTCCTTGATGTTGAAGCGTTCAGAAATAAACGCGGTGCCAAGACCCATGGCTTCTGCATCTGCCAATTCTCCCAACATGTCTCGTGGTGAATTCGGAGCGCCTGCCAGTGTGTAAAAGCCAAGTTCAGGGTGAGCAGGAAGTGAAGCCATCTCTGTGACAGTACCTGTATGGCATGCCTCATGGCAGAATCGGCGTACCCAATTCTTTAGGAGAATCATGAATCGCATCGAAATTGAAAAGAAGCTCAATGAAGACAGGGCCTGGTTGTTGGAGACCTATTCGCACCTCACTGATGACCAGTTGTTCGGTGACCTCACGCCGAGCGAACATGACCCATCGAATTTTTGGTCGGCCCTTGATCATCTTGCCCACTTGGCGCTCATTGAACGCAACTTCGCCGCAATGATCCGCCGTCATATCAGTGGTCATAAGAATCCAGTCGGATTGACGTCTGATGATTCAGGTGCTGCACGTACTCGAGATCAGATCATGGCCTCTGTTCATGCCATGACAGAAGAATGGCAGAAGCAGCACCATGGAAAGTCTTTGCATGAAGTTGTTGCTCTTGGTGCAAGTGCACGTGCAGTGTCATTAGAACTTCTGAGTGAACTGACTGACGAACAGTTGGAAGAAGTGTTGCCTGGTGCACCGTGGGCTGACGGAACAGTTGGCGGTGTGATTGGCGCAAACGCAGATCATGGTCGCATGCACTGGAAATGGGCAAAGGACGCGGGCGTCCTTGACCACCACTAATACGATCAATGGTTGATAAGAACACCCCTGTTGCCCCTGACATCGTTGGGTTGCTTGAAGGCATTAGCACAACGCGTGCGATTCGTCGATATCTCGATGAACCAATTCCAGACGAAGTCTTGCGCGACATTATGTTTGCTGCCACGCGCGCACCAAGCGGAAGTAATCGTCAACCTTTTCGGTTCATTGTTCTTGCTGATTCCGAAATTGCACAGCAGGCGAAGAATCTGATTGCTGTCGGTGCGCAAAAAGTGTGGAATCACAAGCGAACAGGTGACGGCTATGAAAAGGGCTCGGGAGTCGTTGATGACTCACCTAAAACCCGTATGGCTCACACGATGCAGCAATACGTCGACAACTTCGCAACGGTTCCTGTGTTGGTCTTGGCTGTGCTGGTGAGATATCGCGAACAGAATCCCACTGAAGGAGCGTCTGTGTATCCGGCGTGTCAAAACTTGTTATTGGCAGCACGCGGCTTGGGATACGGGGGAGTCATCACCGGGTTTCACGGTTTTGTTGAACCTGAGTTACGAACATTGCTGGGTATTCCAGAAGGCACCTTGATTGCTGCATCTATTTCTCTTGGTAAACCCGCGGGGAATCATGGCCCTGTGCGGCGCGTGCCAATGGCAGGTCTTGTGTACGGAGATGTATGGGGTGAATCACCTGCGTGGGCAATTGATCCGCCTGGGACGTCCTTTACAAAAGGTGGTCCGCCTACTTGATTGCCTGATTCGCAATTCCGGTAGGGGTGATGCCAAGTTTCTTTCGAACTTCTGCGAGTGGTTGGTCGAGCATGTCTTCCCATTTCACACACTGAATATTTGGCGAGCGTCGTCCGAGTTCCCATCCGTCAGCAATGGCATCCATGAATTCAGTGATGCGGTGTGGTGAGAGAAAAGTCATACGCGTCATGGACACTGACATCCACATGCCGAAATACGGAAACCGCACTTGACCAAAGCCGAATGATTGCAACGCAATCTCGCCAGCAGGGCTTGAGTCATATCCGGTGACAACGTGTTGAAAGTCGTGAGTTTGGTAGGCCCGAAGGACTGCTGATTCCATCTCTGGTGGCATTCCTTCGAGGATCCCCTCTGACTTGAACTTCTCGTGCATTGCCTTGTAGTTCGTTGCAAGCCCAATCGTGAGGTTGTTGCTGATGATCCAGTCGTGGAACGCGCGTCCAAGGCTTCCAGCGGGAAGCCGTTCGAGTACTTCGATTTGTAACGGAGTGCTGTTATACAAGCTGCCGTTAGTCAGACTTTCAAATTCACCTGTTTCGGTCATTTGTGCAACATAAGAATCCTTTGTTGATTCATCTACATATTGCCACCACTCGTTGAAGAGAATATGAACGCCGTTTTTGTATGGGTCGTCAAAAGTCTTTAGTAAGGACTCTGCGAAGTCTCGGTCGATCATCTTCTCGCGAATTGCCATTGTGTCCTTTACGCGCGAGCAAACTCGCGAATGACGCGACCTGGACGAGCTCCTGTGTGGTTTCCTTGTTCAGTAACGATCTGGCCGTTCACAATTGTTGCGGCGTATCCGCGTGACTTAATGAAGAGGCGTCCTGTTTGGCCAGGGAAGTCATTGACGTATGTGGGTTGACCCGATGCGACTGTTTGTGGGTCAAAGATATTGATGTCGGCAAAGTTTCCGACTTCAAGCGTTCCGCGCTTCTTCAAGCCCAACACTTCTGCTGGCATTTTGGTGAGTTTGCGAATTGCTTGCGGCAACGTAACAACGCCGCGGGTGCGGTACCAGTACTGCAAGTAGTGCGTGGTGGCATCTGCATCACAGATCTGCCCGATATGGGCACCAGTATCTGCGAGACCCGGATACACATGATCAAGCGCGAGGAAGTCTTCAAGGTCTGACGTATTGCGGTTAAAGAACCACGTATTGAACAACTCACGGCCATTGCTCTCAATTAAGCGATCGATGACAAGTTCAACCGGATGCACGCCGGCAGCTTCAGCAAGTTGTGCAATCGATACTCCGTTTTGTTCGTTGTAGTTAGGGGAGAACTCTGTTCCTAATGGGTAGATGTGATTCGGGTCGTACCACATGCCCTTCTCTTTACCTTCTTCTACAAGCTCTGCACGCGTAGCTGCGTTACGCAGTGCAGCAACCCGATCTTCAAGGGTAGGAAGGTCCATCAGTGCGCGCCATTTCTTTCCCTTCACAGGAGAGATTTGAGCAAGTCCACACAGTGATCCACTAGGGCGAGTCATGCCGGCAGACGTAATACGGCCAGAGTTCGCGCGGGTGTTGTTGAGGAAAGTTCCGAAACCTTCTGCTGATCGCTTGTCGCCGTTACCCACACCACCGGAGAACAAAACGTCTCCACATGCTTCTGACATCGATTGCAACAAATCAAATTCGTGCGCTGCTTTTGTTGCGAAGTCATTCACCGCTTGGAAGATTCCACCGCCGCCAGCATTGAGGCCATCGGCAATAGCGAGGTATTCGTCTTTGGGTGCAAGTGTGCCTGGTACGTAGCGACCATCAGGCACAACATGCAACAAAATGCGCGATGTTGAAAAACCTACGGCGCCACCTGCAACAGATTCAGCAACAATGTCGCTCATGCGCTGTAATTCTTGTGCCGTTGCGGGCTCATCACTGAGAGACCGTTCACCCATGACGTTGTAGCGCACTGCGCAGTGGCCAACCATGCCGACAATGTTGAGAGCAGGATTTAGTTTTTCAACGGAATCTAAGTACTCGGGGTATGTCTCCCAGTCCCAGGCAAGACCATTCAAAATTGCATCACGCGGAATGTCTTCAACACTTTCCATCATCTCTGCGAGGAATTGTTCGTCACCTTTTGCAACGGGAGCAAATGTAACGCCGCAATTGCCCATCAATACGGTGGTGACGCCATGCCACGAGCTGGAAGTCATCAATGGGTCCCAGCCGACTTGGGCGTCAAGGTGAGTATGAAGGTCGATGAAGCCGGGTGTGACTGCAAGACCCTTGGCATCGATTTCTTTTGTGGCGATTTCTCCGGTGAGATCGCCAATAAAAGTGACGGTGTCGCCATCGATCGCAATGTCTGCTGTGTAGCCATCGCGGCCAGTGCCATCAACAATCAGTCCGTTACGGATAATAAGGTCATGTGCCACGTGTACCCCCCCAGGTGTGCGGTTTCTAGAACGATACACACTGCGTTCGGGGTCTGTGTAGGTGGATGTCCTAGTCTTAGCCCCTACCCAAATCAATGGAGGAATCACATGTCAGACATGAGCGTGCAATCACTGTTCTCAGTGAAAGGGAAAGTTGCCCTAGTGACCGGAGGGTCACGCGGAATTGGAGAAATGATTTCTGCTGGACTTTTGGCCAATGGTGCCAAGGTCTACATCTCATCTCGTAAAGCACAAGCGTGCGACGAAGCGGCGAAGCGTCTGATGGACAACTACGGCGGAGAGTGCATTTCACTTCCAGCAAACGTGGCAGAGATTGAAGGAATCGAAGCTCTTGTTGCTGAAATCACGAAGCGCGAAAAGTATGTCGACATCTTGATTAACAACGCAGGTGTTTCTTGGGGTGCTCCTATCGAAGAGTTCCCTGAAATCGGTTGGGACAAAGTAATGGACACCAATGTGAAGGGCGTCTTTTTCCTTACGCAGAAGTTGCTTCCGTTGTTGCAGGCTCGCGCCACAAAAGACAACACATCACGCATCGTGAACATTGGTTCAATCGATGGCATTGGTACACCAAGTTTTGAGACCTACTCATACGGCCCTTCAAAAGCTGCAGTGCATTCGCTGACAAAAGTTCTTGCTGGTCGCTTGGCATCGCGTCACATCATTGTGAACGCAATTGCACCAGGACCGTTCCCAACATGGATGTTGTCAACGGGTGTTGGCGGTGGCGGAGACGTTGATAACACCGACTGGGACACTGTTGGTCGTATGAACCCAAGTGGTCGCGTTGGTACCCCTGAAGACATCGCTGGCTTGGCGTTGTATCTGTGCTCGCGCGCCGGTGCATTCACCGTTGGTGAAGTCATCACCTGTGATGGTGGCTCACTTCTTAAGTAATTAGTTGACGCGTCGTTCGCGGCCAGCCCAATACGGTTCACGAAGATCCTTCTTCAGAACCTTTCCGCTTGGGTTGCGCGGCAAGACGTCGATCCATTCCACTTTGGTAGGGCACTTGAACTTTGCAAGGCGTTCGTGTGAAAACGAAATGATGTCTTGTTCCGTTGCGTCCGTACCGGGTGCACGTACAACTATTGCAAGTGCGGTCTCACCCCATTTTTCATGTGGGATACCAATGACTGCAACATCTGCGATGCCAGGGTGAGACATCAGGACATTTTCTACTTCTGCTGGATAAACGTTTTCGCCGCCTGAAACGATCATGTCCTTCACGCGGTCATGAATGTAGACGTACCCATCTGCATCGACGTAGCCCGCATCTCCGGACTTGAACCATTTGTCTGGCGTGATTGCTTTTGCAGTCTCTTCTGGGTTCTTCCAATAGCCAGCCATCACTTGCCCTGACTTAATCCAGATTTCTCCGACTTCTCCCGTAGCGCAATCAGTATCGGTTTCGTTGTTGACGATTCGAACTTCAACGCCGGGGCCCGGTGTTCCGCAACTACGAAGACGATGCTTGTTCGGGCTGTTCAGTGCGTGATCAGCAGGGGACAAGTTGATGACGCCCCCCGTTGTTTCGGTGAGACCGTATGCCTGCCAGAACTTGCACTTAAACAATTCAACGCTCTTTGTGAGAACGGCCTCGCTGATTGGCGATGCTCCGTACACAAGAACTTCCAAACTGGAAAAATCTTTCTCTTCTACACCGGGAACACTGTTCATAAATGCAAGAACTGCTGGCACCAGGAATGCATGAGTGACGTGTTTTTCAACAATGAGGTCAAGCACTGCTGCGGGGTTCATCTCGCGCACAACAATGGTGGTGCAACCTTGAATCATTCCGGCCATTGCCCATCCGCCGCCACCAATGTGGAATAGGGGCATAGCAGCCATGTTGATTGAGTTCTCGTTGAGTTCCCAGATGTCCTTAATCATCGGCGCTAGGGCAAGAAGGTTGGCATTGTCGAGAAGCACGCCTTTGGGCCGTCCTGTAGTTCCGCTGGAATACAACTGAAATGAAATATCCTCAAGGGTTTGTTGTGCTCCGGGGTCACCAGTCTTTTGCGACAACAACCATTCGTCCCAGTCGGCATATTTCGGATGTCCGCCAATAACAAGAATTGTTGTCACGGTGGTGAGCTTGTCCGTAATTGCTTCCAAGATCGATACAAACTCTTGACCGACAACCAATACTTTTGCTTCGGCATTGTTAACGATGTATTCAACTTCAGGTGCGGCCAGGCGCCAGTTCACGTCAACGCTGACTGCATTCAGTAGCGCAGCACCAAATGCCAATTCAAAGTGAGCGATGCTGTTCTTTTCTAAGAACACCACGCGGTCTTTGCTGCCAACGCCCGCAGCCTTCAGCCCGTTAGCCACTTGTTGTGCCCTTTCGTACACTTCGCCCCAACTGAAGGAGATGGTGCCTTCAATGAGACATGGGTGGGATGCGCGCGCTGTGCCATGCACTCTGATGATGTCGGCCAGGGATTCAATTTTTGCAATTGCCATGACGAGATATTAGGACACCCAAATGGAGTATCTTGAAAAACATGACCGCGGGGGCGCAACAAAATCTACGGATGCGATGGGCTGCCTATGCGTCCATTGGGGCAGGAGTTCTTCACGGAGCAGCCGTTGGCCTCCACGCGGACCACGCAACCCTGTCTCGCATATTTATGGCGTTAACAGTTGCCCAGGTGTGCTGGGGAGTCGTCGCAATCAGTCGGTCGCAATGGTCGGTAGTACTTGCTGGGTTTGCGGTAAACGGCGCAGCGGCAGTCGGCTGGATTATGACTCGTACGTCAGGCATCTCTTTTGTGAGTGGATTAGAAATTGCTGAGAAGCCGCAACCCGCAGACACATTGTGCGCGCTCCTGGCCGTAGCTGCGATTGGCGCGTCATTGTGGGCGTGGCGACAACGCGACGCAACTGTCAAAGCAACTGCGCATCTCAATGCCGTGTACCTCAGTAGCGCTGTAACTCTGCTTGCACTGTGGTCAGTCACTGGTCATGCCCATACACATGTCCATGATGTTCCATTGACCGATGCGGGCCTTTCTGTGAATGCAGATGGCGTGATTGTGTCTCCAAGCACGATTGCCCCAATTGAAATAACTACTTCAACCAGCACCGTTCCTGCTTCTTCCAATACAGCAGGGTCAGTAGCAACAAAGAAAAAGACTGTGGCTGCTGCGCCAACTTCGATAGCGATACAAACGACGGTCGTCAACACGACAACGACAACGATTCATTCACACAGTTTGACGTCGGCGCAGGCGTTGGCTGCAGCTTCTGGTTGGCCGCGGCCCTATGACCCTGCAGTCCCCATTGACTTTTCAGGTATTGGCGGTGTGACATCAGAACAAGCTGCACGTGCGACAACGCTTATTCAGTCGGCGCAGCGCGATCTTCCGAAATATGCAAAAACCTCCACAGCAACGGCGGACGGATACGTATCAATTGGTGATGGTCTGACCGGGTTTGAGCATTTCATAAAGTACTCATTGTTGTCAGACGGTCGCGTACTTGACACCACTGCACCAGAGTCACTTGTGTACGAGGTCAAGGGTGGCGTCAAGACCCTTGTATCGGCAATGTTTATTGCAATTCCTGGTACGCCATTAACAGACACAACATTGGTCAATTACGCAGGTGGATTAATGCAGTGGCATGTGCACACCAATTTGTGTTGGATAACAGTCAATGGTGTTCCTAAAGTTGTTGGCGTCACAAATTCTGCTGGCATTTGCCTAATCGGAACTCTGCAAACTGGTGGTGCGCCAATGGTGCATGTCTGGATAACGCCGCACGTGTGTGGTCCATTTGCAGCGTTAGAGGGCAATGGTGCTGGCGTGGCCGATGCAAGCGATGCTGAGCGCGTTGACCTCTGCAACAAAGATCACTAGTTATTCCTTCAACTTACGATCCTGTTTCTTTGCTGAGTCGCGTTTCTTACTGTCGAGTCGCCGTTCAATAGCGCCACGAGAGGGACGCGTTTTCTTGCGCGGTGCAGGGGGAGGGGCGGAGGCTTCATTAAGTTTTTCCACCAGTTGTTCGACGCATAACACCCTATTGCGCCATTGACTACGACTTGTCTGACAGGTGATGACAATCGCTTCATCGAACGAAGCTTCGAAGCGTGCCCGGATTGTTTCAGAACAAGAGATGTCTGTCAGTGCAATTGTCAACATGGCTTTGGTTGAGTTCTTGTTGACGTTCTGTCCGCCAGCACCGGATGACCGAGCAAACGTCCATTGCAACGCATCTGCTTTCACGCGCACGCCGCGTGCAGCACGAAGGTCTTCATCGGGTGTCACATCTCCATTATGTGTCAGAAACACACTTATGCTGAGTCAATGTTGGAAGACGGTTCGTCAGAAGAGATGATTGCCACGCCACGGCTTGAGCTGCATCACATCTCTGCGAGTGACCTCATATTGCTTTTTGAATCACCTGAGAATGTGTCTATGTATAGCGAGAAGTCCTACGCCAATCCGCATCGCGTCCTGATGGATGACAGCGGTCCACTGCGGTGGCGCGTTCCACAGGTCACAGCCGAGGCGGCGGTAAATAGGTGGTTTGTGCGATGGATGGTGGAAAAGACAACTCGAGAAATCGTCGGAAGTACCTCATTCCATGGCCCGCCCGACGAAAAGGGAATGATGGAAATTGGGCTGGGTGTTCATCCGGATTTTCAACGGCGTGGCTTTGCCACTGAAGCTCTCGCCGGAATGTGGTCATGGGTCATAGATCAGCCCGGCGTCGAATTGCTGCGGTACACAGTCGACCCAAACAACGAAGCATCTGTTGCGGTGATTAAGAAGTTTGGCTTCGAACGTGTAGGCCAACAGATAGACCCGGAAGATGGGCCTGAAGATATCTACGAAATGTCGGCCAACGAATTCCGTCGGCGATTCAACTAGCGCCCTGGTGGGCTGTGAATCACCGTTACGGAATGCGTGGTGGTGCCTGCATGTCGGTGTATCGCGAGTTCTCTGTACTCAGGTGAATTCCACCAGGCATTCAGAGCGTCTTCTGAATCAAACTCAAGCACCACTGTCCGGCCCTGTTCGTATGAACCTTCAAGAATTGTGGGGGCATCGTCGTACGTAAGGAAACGGCCACCATGCGAGCGCAAGATAGGGAAGAACCCTTTTTCATAAATGCGATATTCGTCGGGATTTGTGACGGTGAAGTGGGCAATAAAGCGGACTGGTTGATCTGTTGTCATGTGATTGCCTCTTTCAGGGGTGAGGACAGTATGTCACTTCCGTTGTCGGTGCGAACTGGGCATGGCTGTCGTTCTATGCTGACATCCAAATACCAATGGAGGACCCACATGTCTGATATCTACGCTAACGATCCGCGCATAGACCCACGAATTAAGGCTCTGTTGACCATGATGCCAAGCTTTTCCTCACCAGATGTGCCAGACAGGGAGACATTGCTTGCTCAGGCAAATAGTGAACAAGGCCGAGAAGGAATGAATTTGTACCGCGCCACGATGTCGATGTGTGACAACGAAGAAGTTGCTCCGTCAACTGGATTACGTATCACTGACGAAAAGGTGACGTCGCAGCCAGATGGAAACACCATCAACATTCGAGTCATTCGACCTGATACTCACGACGTACTGCCGTGTTTGTATTACATCCACGGTGGTGGCATGGCGTCGCTCTCTTGTTTTGATGGCAACTACAGCGCGTGGGGCCGTATTTTGGCGGCAAAGGGCGTTGCTGTTGTGATGATTGATTTCCGCAATGCAGTGTCGCCGTCTTCTGTGCCTGAGGTAGAACCATTTCCCGCAGGTCTCAATGACTGTGTGTCTGGGCTGAAGTGGATTCACGCTAATGCAACAACACTGAAGATTGATAGCACGCGCATCGTTGTGGTTGGTGAAAGTGGCGGCGGCAATCTCACGTTGGCCACAGGATTACAGCTGAAGAAAGATGGCGATCTGGGTTTGATTGCTGGTCTTTACGCCATGTGTCCCTACATCGCAGGCAAGTGGCCGTTACCTGAAAACCCGTCGTCAACTGAAAATAACGGAATCTTCTTAAATCTGCACAACAACAATGGCGCCATGGGATATGGCATTGAGGCGTTCAACGCGCGTAACCCGTTGGCCTGGCCAAGTTTCGCAATTGAAGAAGATGTGCGTGGATTTCCACCCACAGTGATCAGTGTGAACGAATGTGACCCGTTACGCGATGAAGGAATCAACTTTTACCGCATGTTGCTGCGTGCTGGAGTTGCTGCTCGGGGACGCACAGTGCTCGGCACAACTCACGGAATCGAAGTGATGCCGATTGCGTGCCCTGATATTACTGACGCAGCTGCAAGTGACATCGTCGCATTCCTAATGTCTCTCTAACGATGTCGCTGAAATTTCGGCGGCATCGTTCTGGTGGCGAACGCCCCACGCCCATGACCACCAACATGCAACAGCACCAACGAGCAGTGCTGCTCGCGGACTCCATAGTTGACAGATGACGCCCATGATGGGCCCTCCAATGGGAGTGCTTCCGAGAAAGACCATTGCTTGCAGAGCCAAAACACGACCGCGCATTTGTGTGTCGGTGCGCATTTGAACAATGGCTGTCGATGCGGTCATAAAGACAACACCCGAGAACCCCATAAAAATGCCAAGAGGATACGCAGTCCACATGGATGGCGCGGCTGCCAAAATTGCAAGGCTGAATCCGAATAGTGCCGCCGCATTGGCGACACTTCGCACGGAAATAGTTCGGCGTCGTGCAGTGACAAGAGCACCGAGAAGCGAGCCAATACTAAGAACTGAATACAGAATAGTGAAGTTCGTATCACTTCCGTGAAAAGTTTTTTTCACGAAGAGGGGAAGGATGGTACCGAAATTAAATGCCAACGTGCCGACAACACCCATCATGACAAATGGAACAAACAGTTCGTGGACTGACCTGATGTACGAGAAACCGGCGCGAATTTGACCCTTTGCTTTTTCAGTTCGTTCAGAGGAAAGTATCTCGCTGATGTTCATGCGCCACAGTCCCCAGATAACCGCAAGGTAACTGATGCCGTCGATTGCAAAGCACCATCCGTATCCAACAGTGATCACTAATAATCCAGCCAATGCAGGACCGAAAATTCTCGCGCTCGTCATGAGAGCAGAATTCAGACTGACGGCATTTTGTACCAATTCTTCTGGCACCATTTCGACAACTAAAGATCGACGAGGAGGGTTACCAAATGCAGTCGTCAACCCACCGAATGCTGCAATTGCGTAAATCGCAATCAGGGCAGGATGGCCGGCGAAAATTAGTCCAGCCAACATGAAGCTTTGCGCCATAGCTAAGGCCTGAACAATGATCAGCATGCGTCGCTTGTTCTGGCGGTCTGTTACTACGCCTGCCCATGAACCAAACACCAAAACTGGCAGGTATTGGCACGCAGCCAGCCCACCCATGGCAATGCCATTGTTGTGGGTGATGTGCAGCACCAGGAGTGACTGAGCAATAGTGGTGAGCCAGTTGCCCACCTGAGAGATGAACTGACCACCAAAGAAGAGTCGAAAGTTGCGTACAGCCAACGATGCAAATGTTGTCTGGGCGCTTTGTCGTAAACGCGTCAGCACTTCTACACGGTACTTGCAGGCACGAAATTGATTGGTACCGAGCTAAATGGAGCGGGTGACGGGAATCGAACCCGCATAATCAGCTTGGAAGGCTGAGATTCTAGCCATTGAACTACACCCGCGTATTGGGTCACTAGGTTACTGGATAAGGCCGAGATTTACAGCCTGACGTGGTTGAAGTATAGAGAACCTAATGTGGTCTCATGGAAAAGCGGCCGGTAAAGAGAAGCGATGGCTTGCGCACGATTAGCAAAATCGTGGAATTTGCCGCCAAGGAACTTGATGAAGTGGGCGCTGTCCAATTCAATCTTGATCGAGTGATTGAAAAATCTGGGGTGTCTCGCGGGTCGATTTATCATCACTTTGGCGATCGCGATGGCCTCATCGTTGCAGTGGAAATTTCTGAAATTGTCCAGATTCTGACGTCAGGTAATGAACGGATGCGTCGCCTCTTTTCAGAGGCTCACAGTGGGGAAGAGATCATTCGGGGAATTGAAGCTGCGATTCGTGCCGGAATACACGGTCGAGGCCGAAACTATCGGCGTCGGCGCATTGCCAGCCTTGCGACGGCTCAACATAGCCCAGCCATCTCACAGGCTTTGGCTGAAGTTCAAGTCTCAGAGACTGATTATTGGGTGGAGACGCTTCGAATAGGGGCTGGCAAGGGCCTCATTCAACCATGTGAGCCTCTTGTGGGTACTGCAGATGTGATTCAGTCGCTCCTTGTTGGGCGCATTCTGGTGGACATTCTGGACGATGATGAACGGGACGGTACGTGGGTCCTTGCAGCTATTGAGGTATTTCGGGCACTGCTTCGACCTCAGTAAAGCAAGTTTATACCTAGATGAAGCATTTAATTAGGGTAGGGTCACAGTGTGCACGCAGGTCCCCGGCTCACCGCCCTATTCGGGCTTGGTATTGGGTGCCTTGTTCTTTCGCTCATCGGGCTCATGGGGGTTACGTCGCAATCAGTTGAGGCAGCGACGTTTTCCCGCATGGTCGTATGTGTTGGAAAGACAGACGGAAATCTGTCGGGCATGGCAGGTCCGCGGTGTGGATCGCTGCAGAAGAAAACAATATGGGTATCAACGTCATCACAGACAGTGGTGTGTGTTCGCGTATCAACCAAGCGACTTGCAATACCTCCTACGAAAAAATGTGCGCGCGGATATGTGTCGATCATGACGTTTGCTGAGTCGGGAAACGTGAAGTTATGTCGTCATAATCTGACCAAGGAATTGGTCGTGAGAGTGCGTGCGAACTGTGCAAAAAGCCAGACGCTCTTGACAGTCAAGTTGCCTGTTATTGCTGCTTCGGTAATTGGTGCAGTTCCAGTTTTTGACAACGCTTCTAATGCTTCGCCAAGTACTGGCACGACAGGAGTGACAACAACATCTACGACTGTGGCGCCGACCACTTCGACCACTTCGACCACGTCGACGACTGCGGCACCGGTTCTGGTGGCACCCACAACGACAGTGGTGCCTTCGTTAGTCTCCACGACCACTGTGGTATCGATTGTGACGACTACGACTGTGGCGCCAATTGTGACGACGACCACGGTTCCTTCGACCACTTCGACCACTTCGACCACGGTTCCGCCAACACCTCTGCCCGTTGCGACGTCTCTGACTGCGACGTCAGCCACAATCGTGTCCGGAGATTCGACGACGATTACCCCAGTGTTCTCGCGTGGCACAGCAACGGTGAATCATTCCGTCGGCACGGTGACCTCTGGTGTTGGTTTTGTGGTCTCGCCCACAGTGGCGACTATGTACACCTTGACTGTTACTAATTCCGATGGTGCTACAGCTACTACGACCGTCCCGATTGCTGTGAACTCACTTTCCATCACGACACAGCCGCAGTCATTGACCGTCCTTGACGGACTTCGGGGTCGACTTGCCGTCGTTGCGTCAGGAACAGGAACCGTGACGTATCAATGGTCAAATTCTTCAGGAATCATCGATGCTGATGGCGCGCGGTCTGATGCGTATCAGGCCACGGTCGCTGAGGCCTATACGGTCACAGTGACGAGCACATTGAATGGCACGACCGTATCGAAGACATCCAATATTGCTGAACTATCGGTTAATGCGGTGACCATCACTACGCAGCCACAAACTGTCACGCTTATTGAAGGTGGTGACGGGATTTGCACCGTGCGAGCGACTGCAACAGGAGTAATGAGCTATCAGTGGTACATAGATGATGTTCTCGTTGTAGGTGGCACAAGCAGAGATCTTCCAGTAACGACGGAAAGTAATTGTAAAGCAGTAGTCACTAGCACCCTTGCAGGTACCACTGTCGATGCGCGTTCAACATCGGCAAACGTGTGGATCAACTCAGCGGTAATCGCATCGCAACCAACTGACAGCGTGTTTACCGCTGGGAGCTTTATTCCGATTTCAGTCGGCCTGCAAAGCGCGGCCATCGGCCAAACTTTTGCTTATCAGTGGTTTAGAGGTGGAGTTGCAATTTCTTCTGCGAATTCGGCAACATATAACGCGTCGATTGCGGGCTCATATTACGTTGAAATAACCGCAACAATGAACGCAACAGTGTCGACGAAGAATTCAGCAACTGTCATAGTGTCATCAGTTGCTGCACCACTAATTGCATCTGTAGTCGCCGGAAGTTCGCGAATAGCTAGTGGTTCATCTACAACAATCACGGCGGTATTTAGTGGGGGCAGTGCAGTATTGACACCTGGCAACACGGTGTTGTCGTCTGGGGTTGTGGTTACTGTGTCTCCGACAGTTAGCACGACTTATTCTGTGACCGTAACCAATGCTGCTGGAACACCTGTTTCCACAACAACACCAGTCGTAGTAGAAACAGGAGTCATTTCTGTTCTGGCAAGCCAACTCTCTGTTGCCCACGTAAATGGCGTCTCGATTCGCTTGGGAAATGGCAAAGTGTTGATTCTTGGCGGAACAACAACAGTTGCAGAACTTTTTGATCCGGTTGCTAATACGTTCTCTGCCACTGGAAGCATGGTTGTGCAACGTACCGCGCCCGCTGTCGTGCTTCTCAAGAACGGCAAAGTCTTGGTGATGGGCGGTCAGACAAATCAAGCGGGTTACCCCTCGATTAAGTCGGCTGAACTGTATGACCCAGCGACTGGATTGTTCACTGCAACCGGCGACATGGCCTATGCACGTTTAGGGGCAATGGCTGTTCTGCTTGACAATGGCAAAGTTCTCATTGCGGGAGGAAGAAATGCAAATACGTATCATCAGTCGGCTGAATTGTATGACCCAATGACTGGTGTTTTCTCTGGAACTTGGGGGATGAATGAGGCGCGCGCGTACTCAACTGCAGTGTTATTGAGTAATGGAAATGTCCTTGTCGTCGGCGGAGAAAACTACGTCAGTGGCGCGGTCCAGCGATTAAGCACTGCGACGATATACGACGTCACCGTCGCCGGTGGCTACTGGAGATCGGTCTCTAGCTCAATGAACTCAGCCCGCACTGAAGCGATGTTCGTTTCGCTTTCTGATGGTCGATTGCTGATTGTTGGGGGGAGGCAGTCAAACTCAGTCTCGTTGGCTTCGACAGAATTATTCGACCCAGCAACGATGACATTTGCGGTCTCCACGCCAACAATGGATACTGCACGATTCAGCTCAGGTGTAGTCAAGTTATCCGACGGCTCAGTGCTAATCGTTGGGGGCTATTCTGCCGGGACGTACTACGACTCAATCTTGTTGTTTGACCCCACTAGTAATGCTTTTTTCAATCTCGCCCCGAAGTTGACGACAGTGCTTTACAACGTTCAGGCAACACTATTGATAGATGGTCGCGTTCTGATAAACGGTGGTGATCTTAAGACCGCGTTCTTGTACACGCCGTAACAAGAGGTACGTGGCTCACTGAGAGCGTTCGCCGTAGTCCTGCCATGGGGCATCACGCTCGCGAATGACTTCACGAAAGCCTTTTTCACTAAAGCCTTCAACCCATTGCTGTGCCTCCTCTGTGTGGCGGGTGATGCCATCGAAGAAAGTGCCGAGCAACTGGGATGTACGCAGCCCCATGTTTTCGAATGCCTGGTTTATGAGCAATTTATTGAGCGCCAATTGGTTGGCCGGAATATGACGGAAACGGCGTGCTTCTTCTTCGATGAATGCACCTAGTTCATCAGGCGGGCACACATGCGAAACGAGTCCAATGCGATACGCGGTGTCTGCGTCAATTGCGCGACCAGTGAGAATGAATTGTTTGGCATGTTCAAGCCCAAGGCGATACACCCACATCATGGTGGTCGGAGTTCCGTATATGCGGCTCGGCGCATAACCAATGTGTGCATCTGATGCCATGTAGAGCAAGTCGCAACACATCACGAGATCTGTTGCACCACCAATGGCCCATCCTTTGACTTCACCGAGAACTGGTTTCGGGCACTCCCAAATTTTCATGAAACGTTTCACGTTGTTTCCCATGAACTGCCAGTCACGCACTGGGTCCCACGCGCCTTCACGCGGCTCTGGTCCTTTAGCTCCGTATGGCGTTGACCATCTACGTTGTTCGTCTGCGTCAGAGCCAGATGGGCTGGCGGCTAAGTCGTATCCGGCGGTAAATGTGTCGCCTTCACCGCGAAGAACGATTGCACACACGTCACGCGATTTTGTTGCGCGGTCTATTCCGTCGGCGATTCCTTGAATGACTTCGTCGGTCAGCGTATTTTTCTTGTGTGGACGATTGATAGAGATGATCGCAATGTCATCACGTTCCACATAAAGCACAGGTTCTGTCATGAAGTGATTCTGACAGATAGATCATTGACGTTGTGCGGTCAGACCTTTTCAAGGAAAACAAGCGGAATTTCACGCTCGGTCTTCAATTGATAGCCGCCGTAGTTTGCGTATTTCGCAACAATGATGGGCCACATTTCATCGCGCTCGTCTGATGTTGCAATGCGGGCGCGTCGTTCGTGTTTGGCTTCCGATTGGGTTGCTACCCATACGGTGGAATTGGCCCGTAAGTTTACGAACCATGCTGGGTGGTGATCGTCACCGCCACGCGATGCAACGACCACATATGTATCGCCTTGTTGAATAGGGGACGTCAGCATTATTTCGCGAGGTTGCCCTGATGTGCGACCAGTGGTCGTGAGTTTGAGAACGGGCATATTGCCGGCGTTCCATCCCTTTTTGCCGCCTGTGACGGTGAGAATCGTTTTATGGACAAAGTTCATGGTTTTAAGTGCAAGATCGCTAGGCATTTTCACAAGGGTACTTCCCATGTGGTGTGACTTATGTGTCTGCCTTCTGTGGTTGATTACTTGCCAACTACAATCGGTTACCGCATGTTGAAACGCCTCCTCTCTACTGTTCTTGCGAAATATAAAGGCCTTTTGTGGGTGGTCGTTGTATTTCAGGCCATTCAGGCCATGGCGGGTCTCTTTCTTCCGACGTTGAACTCCGACATCATCAATAACGGTGTCGTGAAGCACGACATTGGGTACATCTGGCAGATGGGCATCGTGATGCTTGTGGTCACTATTCTTCAAGTCGGTTTTTCCATTACTGCTGTCTATTTCGGGTCAAAAGTTGCAATGGGATTTGGTCGTGACGTGCGACGAAGCCTGTTTCACCAGGTCAACGATTTCTCGGCTCGAGAAGTTGCGCAGTTCGGTGCGCCGTCGCTGATTACGCGAATCACAAACGACGTGCAACAGGTCCAAATGCTGGTGTTGATGACATGTACTTTGTTGCTCAGCGCTCCATTCACCTCTATTGGTGGCGTGTTTCTTGCCATGCATCAAGATCTTGGCTTGTCGCGCATTTTGATGTTCTCCATTCCAATTCTTGCCGTGCTGCTAGGGCTCATCATTGGCAGCATGGTGCCGTCATTTCGCAAGATGCAAGAACGCATTGACCGCATCAATGAAATTCTGCGCGAACAACTCACCGGTATCCGTATTGTTCGCGCGTTTGTGCGTGAACCAGAAGAGAAAAAACGTTTCAGTGATGCAAATGCAGCCGTCACTGAGGTGGCGTTGCGTGGTGGCCGCTTGCAGGCGTTGATGTTCCCTACGGCAACGTTGATCATCAATATTTCTAGCGTTGCAGTTGTGTGGTTCGGGTCAGATCGCATCAACGCTGGCCTTATGAAGCCCGGCGCGATGATTGCATTCCTTACATATCTCACGCAAATCTTGATGTCGGTCATGATGGCAACTTGGATGGCAGCACTTATCCCTCGCGCCTCAGTGAGTGCCGAACGAATCCAAGAAGTACTCGACACGCCTACTTCGGTTGTTGTATCTGAGAATGCGATTACAGAATTGCAACAAACTGCTGTTTTGCAGTTTGACTCTGTAGGTTTTCATTATCCTGGCGCAGAACTTCCTGTGCTCGACAATGTTTCTTTCACCGTACGAGCAGGCCAAACATTGGCAGTCATCGGAAGCACAGGTTCTGGAAAGACGACATTGGTCAGTCTGATTCCGCGTTTGTTTGATGCAACGAGCGGTGCAGTATTGCTCGACGGAGTTGATGTGCGTGACTTGGCTCCCGAGGCACTGTGGTCGCGGGTGGGCATTGTTCCACAAAAGCCTTATTTGTTTTCCGGCACTGTTGCCAGCAATCTTGGGTACGGCAAAGAGAATGCAACCGAAGATGAAATGTGGACTGCACTGCGCACTGCACAAGCCGAAGATTTTGTGCGTGCAATGCCTGGCGGCCTAGATGCCGTAATCGCGCAAGGTGGGTCAAATGTGTCCGGAGGCCAACGTCAGCGGTTGGCTATTGCGCGAGCACTTATTCGTCACCCCGAGATCTATTTGTTTGACGACTCTTTCTCGGCATTGGACCTAGCCACTGATGCACGGTTGCGTGAAGCCTTGGCGCCGTCAGTACGCGATGCCGTAGTCGTTATCGTTGCCCAGCGAGTCTCCACCATTCGTGACGCTGACCAGATTTTGGTTCTGGAAGATGGAGTGTGCGTGGGTCTCGGTACGCATGACGAACTGTTGGAGTCTTGTCCGACGTTCCAAGAAATTGTTGAGTCACAGGCTGCTGTGAACGAGGGTGCGATATGAGCACAGAGAACGAAACAAAAGACGAAAAACCAGCGCAGCACATGCCGGGTTCTGAGCTTCGTACATCGCGTATGAGCACTGTGGGTATGCCCGTTGAAAAATCTGAAAACTTCTCGGAGACTGCACAGCGCTTAGTGCGTTTGATGGCAGATGAAAAGTACCTCGTGATATTGGTGATGTTTCTTGCCGTTGTCAGCGTTGCGCTTGTAGTTCTTGGGCCTCGAATACTGGGGCACGCAACCGATATTTTGTTCAACGGACTCACGAAGCGTGACGGACAAACCGGTGTCAATTTTACCTCGCTGCATCACACGTTGGAACTTGCACTTGGCTTGTATGTTCTGTCTTTTGTTTTGGCGTACAGTCAGACGTTCATGCTTGCTGGTGTTGTACAACGCACCATGTTTACATTGCGCGCTGATGTCGAGGCAAAAATTCACAGACTGCCCCTGAGCTACATCGACCGCCACTCGCGAGGCGACCTTTTGAGCCGAGTCACTAATGACATCGACAATATCTCCCAGAGTTTGCAGCAGTCATTAAGCCAACTCATCACGTCACTGCTAACCATTGCCGGTGTCTTGATCATGATGCTTGCCTTGTCTCCGATCCTTGCAATTATCGCCATCATCACTGTCCCAGTGTCGATTAGCACGATGAATCGTCTTGCGCGTCGCTCAAAGCAGAAGTTCATTGCACAGTGGTCTCACACGGGTGCATTGAACGGGTTAATTGAAGAAACATTTACGGGTCATGCGATTGTTAAGACGTTTGGTCGCCAGCGAAGTGTGGAAGATCGTTTTGCGACTACTAATGAAAAGCTCTATAAGGCTGGGTTTGGAGCGCAGTTCATTTCGGGGTCTATTCAGCCAGCCATGATGTTTGTCGGTAACTTGAACTATCTGATGATTGCTGTTGTTGGTGGAATTCGTGTTGCATCTGGTTCTATGGGGCTCGGTGATGTGCAGGCATTCATTCAGTACTCACGCCAGTTCACGCAGCCACTCACACAGACCACGTCAATGATGAACGTGTTGCAGTCAGGTGTTGCTTCTGCAGAACGCGTTTTTGAAGTGCTTGATACTGAAGAAGAGAGCCCAGAGGCAGAGTTTGTTCCATCACCGCCGGTTCAGGGCCGCGTTGCGTTTGAAGATGTCACCTTCTCATACGACCCAGATCGTCCATTGATCACTGATCTGTCGTTAGTAGCTGAACCAGGTACCACTGTTGCCATCGTGGGGCCAACGGGTGCTGGTAAAACCACCTTGGTAAACCTCATCATGCGGTTCTATGAATTGAATAGTGGACGCATCACTCTTGATGGTCGAGATATCTCTCTGATGCCACGTAGTGAATTACGTTCAAACATCGGGATGGTGTTGCAAGATACGTGGCTCTTTGGCGGCACGATCCGCGAGAACATTGCTTACGGAAAACCGTCTGCGACAGAAGAGCAAATTCGTGCCGCGGCAAAGGCTGCATATGTGGACCGCTTTGTTCACTCGTTGCCAATGGGATACGACACCATTTTGGATAACGAAGGTGGGGCAGTCAGCGCTGGCGAAAAGCAATTACTCACTATTGCTCGTGCATTCTTGGCTGATCCAACAATTCTCATTCTTGATGAAGCGACTAGCTCGGTAGACACACGAACTGAAGTATTGATTCAGCGCGCAATGGTTGCGCTGCGTAGTCAACGCACCAGCTTTGTTATTGCCCACAGACTTTCCACCATTCGTGACGCAGACGTCATCTTGGTCATGGAAGATGGTCGCATTGTGGAGCAAGGATCACACGAAGAATTGCTTGCCTCACGCGGCGCGTATTTCCGTCTGTATCAGTCGCAGTTCTCTGGCGCTGCAACTGACGTTGACTAATTATTTGACTTTGCTGATGACGTCTTCGCCGTATTGAGCAAGAGCATCTTCGGTCCCGCGATAGAACAAGAACGCAGGCACAATGACTCGTTCAACGCCAAGAGCCTCAAGTGCGCTTATTTCTTCTAGTGCATTCGGGCCAATTGCGCCGTTGCCACCTGTTGTGATTTCAACGTCGTCCGGATTGCGACCGTGCTTGATGGCAGATTCCCGGGTGATGCCAATTATGCGAGCAAGTTCTTCATGTGAACCACCTGCAGGAAAGAAGCCATCGCCGAGACGGCCAGCTCGCTTGGCTGCAATGTCAGTGCTGCCGCCGATGTGAATAGGAATGGAGCCCTTGACTGGTTGTGGACGCAAGATGCAGTTATCGAAGTTGACGAACTCGCCATGGTACGCCGCCTTTTCTTCTGACCACAATGCGCGCATCGCAGCGATGTTTTCATCGTTACGTTTTCCGCGTTCATTAAATGGCACGCCGATGGCATCAAATTCCTCTTTCATCCAGCCAACGCCAGTACCAAGAAGCATGCGTCCGTTTGACATGAAGTCAAGTGTTGCCAATTCCTTTGCAAGCACTACTGGGTTGCGCTGCGGCAAAATGAGAATTCCGGTAGCAAGATTGATCGCTTGCGTTGCTGCTGCGATGTATGTGAGCCAGATCAGCGGATCAGGAATAGGGGAGTCGTCACCACCAGGCATTTTCCCGGTGTCGCTATATGGGTAAGGAGAGTTGTAATCAGCAGGGACAACAACGTGTTCCACAGTCCACAATGATTCGAACCCAGCAGTTTCGGCGGCTTGTGCCATAGCGACTGCCTTGTCGGGATTGATAAATGGACCGGTATTAGCGAAGGCAATTGCAAATTTCATGTTGTGATTTCTGTGTGGTGGAAGTTCCTACAGTACCTTGCGGAACAACTTCAGCTTGCGTGCTGTGTATGGCGGGTAAGTGATTTTCGGATCAATCTTTGTGCCACGCTTCAGAACTGGCTTCATGTGCTGGAAGATACGCACTCCGGACTTGCCGTGGTATCCGCCCATGCCGCTTTCGCCGACTCCGCCAAAAGGTAAATGAGGACTGGTGAGATGTAACAGTGTTCCGTTCACGGTGACTCCGCCGGCAGTGGTTCGCTCGAGGACATTGTCCACTACCGCACTGTTTTCTGCAAAGACATACAAGGCCAATGGGTGATCACGAGCCGTAATGAACTCAATTGCTTCATTTGTGTCTTTCACGCTGATGATGGGGAGAAGTGGTCCGAAGATTTCTTCTTGCATGATGGGAGCATTCAGATTCACGTTGCCAAGAACAGTCGGAGCGACATATCGGTCAGCAGCTGCAGATTCGCCACCGATAATTGGGGTACCGCCTGTCATCAATGAGACAAGCCGATCAAAGTGTCGCGGTGAAACGATGCGGCCGTAGCTGTCGCTGGTGTGCGGGTTGGCGCCATAGAAGTCAGTAATTGATTCACGAAGGGCGTCAACAAATTTTGCTTCAACAGATGAATCAACAAGTACGTAGTCAGGGGCTACGCATGTTTGTCCTGCATTAAGCCACTTGCCCCATGCAACACGACGTGCCGCAACTTTGATGTTTGCGCTTTTGTCAATAATGACAGGGCTCTTTCCGCCAAGTTCCAGAGTGACAGGAGTGAGATTCACGGCAGCAGCTGCCATAACTACGCGGCCAATTTTTCCATTGCCCGTGTAGAAAATATGGTCAAACTTTTGTGCCAAGAGTTCTGTTGTTTCAGGTACTCCGCCTTCAATTAACGAAATAGCTGAGGTGTCTAGGTACTGCGGCACCAAACGAGCAAGTACTGCAGACACGGTTGGCGACACTTCTGATGGTTTCATGATGACTGTGTTGCCTGCTGCGATAGCGCCAGCTGCAGGAACCAATAGCAACTGCACTGGATAGTTCCATGGAGCGATAACGCACACAACACCAAGGGGCTCTGGCATGAGAACTGATTTAGCCGGCATGGCGACTAATGGCGTGGAAACCTTTTCCACGCTGTTCCACTTCGACAAATTTTTGATCATCAACTTGATCTCGCCAGTAACGAAAGCGAGGTCAGTAATGAACGCTTCGGCCATTGGTTTTCCAAGATCCACTTTCAGCGCTTCAAGTAATTCAGCCTCATTGTGCTCAAGCATGTTGATCATGTTCTGAAGTTGAGTGCGGCGCCAGGCCAATGGACGAGTGATTCGTGAGTCAAATGTGTTGCGAAGTGTTTTCACCGTGCCTGAGATCGAAGCGATATCCGTGTGCGGGTCTAGTTGCATAGTCATAAGCCCATTCTTGTACAGTTTGTTACCAAACGGGAAGCGGGAACCATATGAGCGTCACGGTGTTCACAGCGCGATCCGTAGTCACCCTTGATTCGGCAGTGTCACAGGCCAATGCCGTTGCCGTGCAAGATGGCAGAGTTCTTCATACAGGCATGCTTGACCAGGTACTGGCAGACCTTGGCGGCCATGACATCACTATTGATAATCAGTTCGCTGAGTCGGTCATCGTTCCCGGATTTATTGAAGCTCATTGCCACATCATCCGAGAGGGCTCACTGTCTCGGTACCCGTGGGTGGGTTCGTACCCGCGCCGTCGAGTTGATGGCACATATCAACCAGGATGCCCAACGGTCGAAGCCATCATTGAACGACTTCACGAGGCGCATGCTGAAATGAAAGACCAGAGCGAATCTCTCATTGCTGTCGGCTTTGACGTGTCAATGGTGGGTTCTCGCACACTCACGTTGGAGATGTTGGATTCTGTTTCAGAGACCCGACCTATCTGGGTGATGCAAAGCAATGGACATGTTGGTCATGCAAACTCTGCAATGTTGGCACGTGCCGGAGTTGATAACACCGCAACAGACGAAGGTGTTCATCGCGACGAGAATGGAAAGATCACCGGCGAGATACGCGAACTAGCGCTTGCCATGTTTCTTGGTGTGCACGTGAATCTTGATGCAGGTGGTGAAAGTGCAATCTGGGATGGAGGTCATCTTGCTCGTCAGGCTGGCTGCACCATGGTGACCGATCTTGCAAACATTGCAACAAAGAAATCTATTGAAGGTTTCGCCAATGTCGTAAACCACCCAGGATTTCCTACTCGTGTTCGGTATGCACCGTTAGCTACTTTTATGTCGTTGCGACTGAACCCCGATGAAATTGCAGATCTCCTAGTTGACCTACAGCAATTCAATTCGGAAAAGTTTGCGATGGGGCCGCTGAAGTTCATTTCTGACGGTTCTATTCAGGGCCGCACTGCGCGAATGAATTGGCCTGGCTATTGCTGTGGTTCTCCGAATGGACTGTGGTTGGGCGATCCAGAAGATCTATACAAATTGATGCTTCCATTCCACAAGGCCGGCTACCAATTAGCAATGCACACCAATGGGGACGAGGCGATTGAAGTAGGCGTTGATATTTATCGTCGACTGCTTGAAGCACACCCTCGCTTTGATCACCGTCACCGTTTAGAACATGTACAAATGGCAACAGACGCGATGTTTCGCAAAATAAAGACATTGGGAATCTGCGTCAATTTGTTTGCAAATCATTTGTTTTATTGGGGCGATACCCACCGCCACGACACTATGGGGCCAGCTAAAGCACGACATCTTGATGCGGTTGGCACCGCGGTGCGCATGAACATTCCACATTCCATACATAGTGATGCACCAGTCACGCCGCTAGCTCCGTTGTTCACCATGTGGTGTGCAGTGAACCGTGTGACTTCTACTGGTCATGTCTTGGGTGAAGCAGAGCGAATCTCTGCGCTTGATGCTTTGAAGGCAATGACAATTGGTTCTGCGTACCTACTTCACTGCGATGATGAGTACGGCTCTATTGAAGTGGGCAAGTTTGCAGACTTTGCCGTGCTTGATGCTGACCCATGTGCAGTTGACCCGATGGAGATCAAAGACATCTCGGTACTCGCCACTGTTGTTGGTGGCGTTGTGCATTCAAACTCTGGGAATTAATCCTTACGCCCGCAAGGTAATGGTGATGCCACATATCTGCAGGGTCTCACCATCTCGCGATGAGTCGACACATTTCATTGTTACTTCGGTGAGACCTTCTGGTTGATTGCCGCATGACTCAAACCGAGCTGCTTCATTGATGCCTAATTGTGTCCAATGCTTGCGGGAGACATCTGGGTTGGGAACTGACACGGTGAATGAATCAATCGTTGATACAACCGACGATGGCCGGTGTGATTTCCACTCGGGCCCACCCCACGCCCATTCACCTGCAATGTCTGGTTGATCAAGCGACACCAACGTGCCGCCTGTATCGCGAGGATGTAAATGACGTCCGCGAATGGCATCGCCAGTGCCTTCCCACACCGTACGAATACCGAGCGACTTCACGTGTTCAATACGTGCGTCAAGATCATCGACTTCGTACAGCGCCATGTACCCGCCATCGCCACCTAACTTGTCGAGCAACCGGCCAGCAGTAGTGCCGTCTTGAATGGGGGAGACGACTTCGAGGAATTGGTCGCCAATGCAGAAGAGTGCGTTGTGAAGCCCAAAGAACCCCACCCCAGGGTCTCTGTAGATGACGTCGACGTCGAGGGCTGCCGAGATGTCAGCAATGGCCTGGTCAAGGCTGTGGGCAACAAGGGCAATTTGGCGCAGGCGAATCATGGATGAACCATAGACCGCCATGAAACCCTGTCAGGACAAGGGTTTTCCACACCCTGTGGATATCCACCACATGTGATGTGACATTCGTTACATTCTTGGTAGGCGGAGACTGACTCGAAAGAGGCATCTCATGTACACCCTTGGATCACTTATCCTTTTATCCATCCTTCTCGGAGCGGTTATGCCAGTGTTTCACTCGCTGACCCGCACGTTGAAGATCGACGGCATTATCAACCGAATTCCCGTACTTAGCGACCACGTCACACTGGCTGTCAGTATTGGACTCGTTTGGGCACTCAACCTCAGCATCGTGACCGCCATGACTGGCAGTATGCGGGAATCGTGGATGACCATCTGCGTTGACGGTTGCATTGTCTACGGCATGATTCCTGTTAAAGACGCAATTGTGTCGTTCATTAGTAAAGGACTCACGGGCCTTCGCGCCGCGTAGTTCACTACTTCTTACTTCCTCCACTGAAGGGTCACTGTTTCGGCAGTGGCCCTTTTGTGTATGCAGAATTAACTACGAGGAACTTTGCTCCAGGAGATGTCTTTGTCGACGCGTGGCTCGCCAGGAAGACCGAGCACTTGCTCACCGAGAATATTGCGCATGATTTCGCTTGTGCCGCCTTCAATGGAGTTCGCACGTACACGCAGGAACGAATGACGTGGTCCGCCGAATGAACCGTCAACGGACAATGTGTCTGGGCGACGGAACGTGAAGTCGTAATCGACCATCGCGTCTGCACCCATGAGTTGCAATGTGAACTCGGTGACCTTTTTGTTGAATTCTGCTGACATGAGTTTGGCAATGGAGCCTTCTGGTCCAGGGTTGCCGGCTTTTGCAGCTTGTGCACCGCGCATCACTGTGTAGCGAAGAGTTTCGCTGGAACAGAACAAACGCATCATCGTGTCTTTATCTGCAGCATTGCGTTGGTTAGCGGGCTTTTCCTTCCAAATCTTGATGGTTTCATCAATTGGACCGCGACGTTTTGCGCTTCCGCCGCCACCGCCACCGATTGCTGTGCGCTCGTTCATCAATGTGGTGAGCGCAGCACGCCATCCTTCGCCCACTTCTCCGACGCGATGTGCATCAGGCACGCGTGCATCGGTCATATAGACCTCATTGAATTCAGCTTCGCCAGTGATTTGACGAAGTGGACGCACTTCAACACCAGGTGCATGCATGTCAAGAGCGAAATAGGTCATGCCCTTGTGCTTCGGAGCATCAGGGTCTGTGCGTGTTACGAGCATCCCCCAGTCAGCAAGGTGCGCAAGTGTGTTCCACACTTTTTGTCCGTTGATGATCCACTCGTCTCCGTCGCGAATTGCCTTAGTGCCAAGACCAGCAAAGTCGCTTCCGGCACCTGGCTCAGAAAACAACTGGCACCACTTTTCTTCACCGGTAAACATTGGGCGAAGGAAGCGCTTCTTTACTTCTTCGCTTCCGTGTGTTGCGATAGTTGGCCCCGCAAGAGCAATGAAGAATGTTGCGGGGTCTTGTGCTGCTGCACCAGCGGCACGAAGACGTTCTTCGACGTGACGGTTGAGGTCGGGACGCATGTCAAGACCGCCGTGACCAGTGGGGAAATGAACCCATGCAAGTCCTCGATCGAACCGCGCTCCACGGAACGTGATGTTGTCGACCTTCTTCGGGTCGAACTCTGCGAGAAGTGCATCTAGTGCCGCATCAATGCGGGCTGTGTCTTTATCTGTGGTGGAGGGTGCGCTCATTCTTACAGTCTCGCTGTTTATGAGGGGCGACTGCAAGGTGGGGCTAGGCGACTGCCGCCCCAAAGATCTTGCCGACGGCCATAGTGATTCCCATAGCGACGAGACCGCCTATGACGACACGGAATATTGGTTTTCCTGTGCTGGCCTTACCAAAGCGGGCACTGACAAAGCCAAGACCAATCAGCGAGATTGTGACGACTCCTAATGTCAGTGCCATTCGAGATGCGGCAGTTCCGAGCGCAATAGCAATCAGCGGGATAGCGGCTCCAATCGTGAAAGCACCAGCGGACCCAGCAGCCGCTTCGAGTGGGTTGGCGAGGGTTGCACCAGTGATTCCCAGTTCCTCTGCCAAGTGAGTGGCGAGCGCATTGTTTTTTGTAAGTTCCTCTGCGACTTCGCGAGCCATGGCATGTGGAAGTCCCTTGTTGGCATAGATCTGGGTGAGCTCATCAAGCTCATGTTCTGGCATGGTTTCCAGTTCCCATTTTTCTTTGGCAATGTCTGCTTGTTCTGAGTCGCGTTGTGAACTAACCGATACGTATTCACCAAGTGCCATCGACACTGCACCGGCAACTAGGCCTGCCATGCCTGCTGTGAGGATTGCGGTGCGACTCGAGTCGGCGGCAGCAACTCCCAATACCAAGCATGCAGTGGAGATGAGTCCGTCGTTAGCGCCGAGAACCATTGCTCGTAATAATCCGATGCGATGTGATGCGTGACGTTCGAGATGTGCCATCTCTCTATCATGCCATCTGGCGGTGGCAAAGCGTGAGTAGATAGTTGTTAGTTACACCAAGCGGTAGATGTCGTAATCGACGACGTTTTGGCCAGCTGCTCCGATAGCAATTCCTTGCATTTGGGTAAGCCATGCGTAGCGCTCATCGCCGGTTTCAAACAATGGAGCTGTAACAATGCGTGGCTTGCCGTCCGCGTCTGGTGCCATGATGCCCTTATATGACATATGGATGGCCGCACCGTCATCAGTGTTGATGACGATTCGTACATCAAGTTGTGCTGTGCCATCGGCGCGCATGGTGAGCCAGTCGGCACCCAAGTCCTCAATTGTGCCGTTGAGTTTCGGACCTTTCACAGTTCCGCCGGTAACGCGGACAATGACACGTGTGCCGTTCGGTCCATTGGGAATCACGATGGGTGGATTTAGTGTCGCATTGATGTGAAACAGGAATTCGGCAGGAAGTGATGTGATGTCGCTCATGCTGCGACTGTATACGGTTTTTTACAGGGGTCCGTGATTGAGGTGCGGCAGAACAAGTTCTGCAAAACGTTGGGCTTCGTCCTTATGCGGATAGCCCGAGAAAATAAAGGCTTCGATGCCCATGTCTTCGTATCGGTGGATCTTGTCGATGACTTGTTGAGGCGTGCCCACGATGGCCGCACCGCATCCGCTTCGGGCTTTCCCGATACCGGTCCAGAGGTTGGGTTCAACAAAGCCGTCAGAACCAGCGGCTTCTCGCAGTTCGGCTTGGCGACGAACACCAACGCTTGCGCTATCTAGTGAGCGTGAACGAATTGCGTCGCCAGTAGCGGCATCGACAGCAGAAATCAGATGCGCTGCAGCATTCCGTGCTTCGTCTTCGGTCTCGCGAACAATGACGTGCACTCGATACCCGAATTTCAGAGTTCTGTTGTGCGTGGCGGCGCGAGAGCGAAGATCGTCGATAGTTGCGGCGATGGCATCTTCTGTGTCTGGCCACATGAGGTACACATCTGCAGCGGCGGCTGCGGCATCACGCGCCTCATTGCTTAAACCACCGAAATAAAACTGGGGTGCTTGTGGCAATTCACGACAGATGCGTGGTGCATCAATATGTAACTGAATGAATTCACCGTCAATATCAAGCCGTTGTCCGTTGAGCAGTGTGCGAAGCGATGTCATTGTCTCTACCGTGCGTGCATATCGGTGAGGTCCATCAAGTGATTCGCCTGGCATCTCTGAAGAAATAATGTTAATGGAAAGTCTTCCATTAAGAATTTGATTGAGCGTTGCCAGTTGACGTGCCAACTGTGGGACCCACACTTCACCGCATCGAATAGCTGTCAGCAGTTTCATATTTGTAATGTTCGGCGCCATAGCGGAGGCAAATGCGAGTGTGTCAATACCGAGGTCATATCCAGAGGGGAGAAGTACGTTGTCAAAGCCGACATTATGCACTGTGCGAACAATGTCGGAACAATGTTTCCAGCTGCTTTGCAGATTGGAGTCGACAATTCCTAATTGTTCATAGTCGTCATCGCACAACGCGCTGAACCAACTGATTTCGCTCATGGCAAGGGTGTTCCATCACTGGCTTGGATGATTGCATAGACATCAGTGCGGGTAAGTGACACAGATGTTGCTAAGGCCAATTCAGAGATACGAGACGGAGTCTGTGTTCCAATGATTGCAATAGGGCTCGATGGGTGAGCAAGAACAAAAGCAATGGCAATTGCTGAACGTGTCACGTTTTCTCTAGCAGCGAGTTCGTCAAGCACTGCAAGTAGAGCCGGCGCAACGCCCTTGCCGGTAGCAAGTGCACCGCCAGCAAGCGCGCTCCATGCAAGGGGAGTGATTCCCGATTCCATGCATAAGTCGAGAGTGCCATCGCGCAGTGGGTCAAGATGGGTTGCGGACAGCTGTGGCTGTGTTGTTGCAAGGCCGTTGTCAACGAATGCGTTAAGCGCAAGTGTCTGAGTGACTGTGTAGTTCGATACTCCGAATTCGCGAACAAGACCTCGTGAACGCAAAGAGCTGAATGCTTGAGCAATTTCCTCGGGGTGGGTGAAGTTGTCAGGGCGATGTATTTGATACAGGTCGACATGGTCAACACCCATGCGCGACAAAGACGCTTCGCATGCGCCGGTGATGTATTCGGTTGAAGAGTTGTAGGGAACACCTGGAATGATGCCACCTTTGGTGGCAAGAATGATCCTTGCGCGTAAACCAGGAATAGCCGAGAAAACTCTTCCGAGTGCTTCCTCGCACGCACCAAAGTGAGTGCCGCCCCAGTCAAGGCCGTATACATCTGCATTGTCAATCAGTGTCATGCCTGCATCAACAGCTGCAGAAATAACTGCGATGTTTTCTGCATCAGAGCCGGTGAGTCGCCAACAACCAATTGATAAGGGGCCAACGTCTCCGAGTTCTCCAATAGTGCGTGCGGATGAGACGTCGAGAAGTTCACTCATTTTTCTATTCTTTCAAATCGGGTGACGCGATGAATGCCAAAATGCGAATCTTCATGCGGGGCTGCAATCAGTTCGACAGGATGTGGGAATCGAGAATCAAATTCGGCTTGAAGTTTCTTCTGAAATTCAGTGCTTCCCACAATGTTCCATGCGTCTTGTGTGTCCCACACAAACACAATGGTGACTTCGCCAGGTTTACTACTGTCGAGCCAGACTTCCTTTGACAGGAATGGAATATCCGTGAGGCCTTCCATGAGTGCTTCGCCAAGGGTCCATACTTCGTGGTCTACACGGATGAACTCATCAACAACAGTTGGGTCCATACGGAACACAAGAACCTCAACGGGGCGTTCTTCGCTCGTGGAGTATGAATACTTATTCATTAGATGCGTCCGACCGGAACTAGAGACAAAAGTTCTGGAGTGATCTCAGAAATGGTGCGAACACCACATAACGACATGGTGCGTGTCATGTCGTCTGTCAGCATGGTGAGTACGCGTTCGATTCCTGGCTCGCCAGCAGCGCCAAGTCCATACAGGTAACTACGACCGAGTGTGCATGCGGAGGCTCCAAGCGCGATTGCCTTCACAATGTCGCTGCCGCGACGAATGCCGCCATCGCAAATCAGAGGCAAGGTGCCGCCTGTTGCTTGTGCAACGGGTGCAAGCAAATCAAGTGGTGCAGGTGCTGAATCAAGTTGTCGGCCGCCGTGATTAGACAACGCAACGGCGTCGATGCCGTGTTGCTGAGCAAGCACTGCATCTGCGACTGATTGCACTCCTTTGAGAATGATGGGGCCGTTCCAGTTGGCACGAAACCATTCAAGATCGTCCCAGGACAACGCAGGTTCAAATTGTTCAGAAATGAAATCAGACAAAGTGACAGCGGTTCCCGTGTTTCCTCGTGATGCTGCGATGTTTGAGAATGTGATTGGCTCATTGCGGATGAAATCCCATGTCCACGCGGGGTGTGTGATGCCATCGATGATGGTGCCTGGGCCAAGTTTGGGCGGAAGTGTGAACCCACGACGCACATCGCGCTCGCGCCTGCCGAGTACTGCAGTATCAACTGTGAGCATGATTGCTTCGTAGCCACATGCCTGGGCACGAGCCAACATGTCTTTCACTAACTCGCGGTCACGCCAGACATATACCTGAAACCACTTTGGCCCGTTACTTACTGCAGCAACTTCTTCAATTGATCGAGTTGACAATGTAGATAAGCAATAGGGCAGGCCATGGCGGGCAGCGACACGTGCAACGGAAAGCTCCCCTTGTGAATGCGCGATTCGTGTGAAGCCGGTGGGGGAGAAAAGAAGAGGAGATTCGAGAGTTCGGCCAAGAAATGTGGTGCTGGTATCGATGTTGGAAACATTGCGCAGAATTCTTGGTACGAATTCATATTGCTGAAAGGCTTCAGCGTTGCGTCGCATGGTGATTTCGTCTTCGGCTGCGCCATCGATGTAGTCAAAAATTCCGTGAGGGAGCCGGCTTTTAGCGATGAGGCGAAGATCTGCAATGTTGGCGGCGCGTTCAAAGCGACGCTTCTGTCGCGACAGTGTGGGCACTGAGAAACGTGCGACTGATCGAAGCGTCCGAATGATTCCCATGTATGCCTTTCGACGGTCAAGTAAGGCTACGACCAATGGGGCCACCGACGACGAGTTGCTTCGCTTTGGCGTAAGTGTGGCAGTTGGGTGAGACTTCATACGTGTCATTTCCTTCCGACCTTGAGATCGCCCAGGCTGCGTCTATCGCGCCACTCGCTGCCATTGCGGGCCAGTTAGGAATTGGCAATGAATTTCTAGAGCCCTATGGGCGCCACGTAGCCAAAATAGACCTGTCGGTACTTGAGAATGTTTCGTCGCGGCCTTCGGGAAAGTACGTAGTTGTAACTGCCATTACGCCGACTCCGTTAGGCGAAGGTAAGACAACTACATCGGTGGGACTTGCTCAGGCAATGAAACACATCGGCAAAGTTGGGCTGCTCGCACTACGTCAGCCATCAATGGGGCCGACCTTTGGAATTAAGGGTGGAGCAGCAGGCGGTGGCTATAGCCAAGTGATTCCGATGGAAATTTTGAACTTGCATCTCACAGGTGATTTCCACGCAGTCACTGCTGCACACAATTTACTTGCGGCCATGGTTGATAATCATCTCCATCAGGGCAACGCATTGGGGCTTTCTCTTGACAAAATCACCTGGAAGCGCGTTCTAGATGTGAATGATCGTGCACTACGTAACGTGACAATCGGTCAGGGTTCGCAAGAAGATGGAATTGAGCGCACGTCTGGTTTTGACATCACTGCTGCTTCTGAAGTGATGGCACTTTTGGCATTGGCAACATCTATGGAAGATCTTCGCACACGCCTTGGTCGCATTGTTGTTGGGTATACGGCAGGTGATGTGGCTGTTACCGCAGAACAAATTGGTTGTGCGGGTGCGATGGCTGTCATTCTGTTTGATGCCATCAAACCGAACTTGATGCAAACGCTTGAGAACACCCCGGCACTGATTCACACAGGTCCGTTTGGCAACATCGCGACGGGCAACTCGTCAGTGATTGCAGACAAGATCGGTATTCACATGTGTGACTACCTCATTACTGAGGCTGGCTTCGGGGCCGACATGGGTGCTGAGAGATTCTTCAATATCAAGTGCCGCGTTTCAGGAATGAAACCAGATGCTGCTGTTTTAGTGGCCACTGTGCGCGCCTTGAAAGCACATTCCGGGTTGTTCAAAGTTGTTGCCGGTAAACCGTTGCCTCCGGAGATGTTGCTGGAGAACCCTGAAGACGTTCGTGCTGGTGCTGCGAACTTAGCCAAGCAGATTGAGAATGTGCTTGCGCATGGAGTCTCGCCGGTGGTTGCGATTAATGCTTTCCCCACAGACTTTGCAAGCGAACATGATGTGATTCGTGAGATTGCAGAATCTATGGGTGCACGAGTTGCGGTGTGCACTCACTTCTCTGATGGCGGAGCCGGCGCAGTTGATTTGGCTAATGCGGTTGTGGCTGCGTGCGATGAACCGAACAACTTCCATTTTCTGTATGAAGAAACTGCGTCCTTGAAAGACAAGATTTCTGCGGTTGCCACCAAGATCTATGGTGCCGCTGCTGTTGAGTATTCAGATCTGGCTAATGAACAGTTATCGCGTTATGACGCCAATGGTTTCAGTAACTTGCCGGTGTGCATAGCTAAAACTCATCTCAGCATTAGTGGTGACCCCAAATTAAAAGGCGCGCCCACTGGGCACACTTTGGTGGTGCGTGAAGTACGCGCGTCAGTAGGTGCCGGATTCATTTACCCAATAGTGGGCAATATGCGCACTATGCCTGGCTTGGGGGCAGACCCCGCAGCATTGCATATTGACATTGGCCCAGATGGCCGAATTGTTGGCTTGTTCTGATCTATTTGCCGCGAAGTGCAGCAACGATTGGTGCACACTCGTCAATGTTTTCTGCGCCAACAATGGTGTAACTAAAGCCCCAACGGTCACGACGCTCGAGCAGTTGCTCGATGCATTCCTCAACTGAACCGATAAGAGCAAATGGGGATGCGTCGATCATCTCTTTTGACACGCCGAACATGGATGAGATGCTGTCGACGGTTTTCGCTCGGTCGTTTGTTACTTTCACAAAGAACGTACGAATGTTCATTTCAATGTCGTTGATTCGATGAGCGCCAGCGGCAGCAACGATTGCAACTTTTTCGTCTACTGATTCAGCTGTCATGGTTGAAAGAGCTTCTGGACCGACCACGCCGGCAGTCAATGTGCCGTTGATGCCAATGATGTCTGCTTCGCGTGCCGCATACGACAACACGCGCTTGCCGCCGCCACCAATGAGAAGTGGTGGACGAGCTTGTATTGGCTTTGGCTGACCGTTGTAATTCGTGATGGTGTAGTGGTCGCCAGAAAATGAAAAGGCACCTTCTGCCATTGCGCCACGAATGACAGCGACACCTTCAATAAAACGATCAATACGTACCTTGGGGGAGTCATACGGCATTCCGGCTTCTTCGTAATCGCTGATCATCCAGCCAGCACCGAGTCCAATGTCGAGACGTCCGTCTGAGAGAAGGTCGATTGTCGCAAGCTCTTTTGCGAGGACAACTGGGTGTTTGTAGTCGTTGTCGAACACCAATGCACCGACTCGCAAAGTGGTGGTGGCGCTAGCAGCAGCCATTAACGCTGGAATAGGTGCTAACTGGTCAGTGAAGTGATCAGGCATGGTGAGAACTTCATAGCCTGCAGCCTCTGTGCGGCGGGCTAATTCAGCCCATCCTTTTGCTGATGTCTCTTTGGAGACTTGAACACCGAATCTGAAACCGCGATGGGGAAATTGTGACATGAAACAACGCTACCGAGATAGGTGACACGATGCGTCAACCACAGACAAGTACGGTGTTTTGTGTTGTGAAGTCCCCTCTGAATTGGTCCATGCGCTTTGGCGTTGCTGTTGTGGCATCATCAATGTTGTTGACGGGCGCCATCGTCGGTGCAGCGCCACAGGTATGGCGGGCACTCAATGCGCACCAAGAGACCCCAGTCGTTCTTCCTATCTTCAGCGGGCTATCAACTCGAACGCGCATCATGGGCGTTGCTGATAAGCAAATTGGTGTCTTTGAGTTGGAGAACAGTCAGCCGCTAGATATTGCATTTGTGCCAGACATTGTTGTCGCAGCCGTGTTGGCGGTTGAAGATTCAGGTTTCTATCGACATAAAGGAGTGAATCTCCGTGCGCTCGTACGAGCCACCCTTGCAAATTTTCAATATTCAAGCGGAAGACAGGGTGCGTCCACAATTACGCAACAGGTTGTAAAGAACGAGTTCCTTGCAGGTCTCCCACGTGATGGTCGATACAAGATTCTGCAAGCTAGATACGCGGTGATGTTGGAAAAGAAAGTGTCGAAAGCACAAATTGTAGAGCGCTATCTCAACACAGTGTTCTTCGGAAACAATGCATACGGTATTCAAGCTGCCGCCGATGTGTACTTTCAAAAGACGGTTTCCGAGCTGTCACTGACTGAGGCAGGGTTCTTGGCTGGTCTTGTTCGGGCGCCATCCACATTTGATCCCATTCGGCGCCCCGAACAATCGCGTCGTCGATTTGAGCAAGTACTAGAACGCTTTATTGATGTCGGATTGATGACAACAGCGCAACGCGATACAACCCTAGAAACATGGCAGCCACCAGAGTCGGTGACTAGTGCTCCAGAGCGGCCAACTAGCCGCACGTATTTCACTGAGATGGTGCGCGACTATTTGTTGAACAAGTCAACAATCCTTGGTGCGACATATCCCGAGCGATACAACGCCTTGTTCCGAGGCGGAATTACGGTCTTCACCACGATTGACCCTGCGATGCAAGCTAAAGCTGAGAAAGCGGCAAAAGAAAAACTGCCAGCCAACAAAACCGGAATTCAATCCTCGATGATGTCATTAGATACGGCTACTGGCGCGATGCGAGCAATTGTGGGCGGACCCGGATTCTCACCTGGCCGTAACGAAGTGAACCTTGCGCTACGTCGACGCCAAACGGGTTCAAGTATCAAGATGTTTGTACTTACTGCAGCGTTAGAAGCGGGTGCCCAGGCCAGTGACCTGATTGACGGCACATTGCCGTGCACTTTTCCTAATCCTGGTCTTCCGTCAGAACCATTTGTGATTACAAAGGGTGTGAGTCATCCGGTTTCGCCGTTGGCGGAACAGACGTGGTTATCAATTAACTGCGCCTATGCACGCCTGGCGCAAATTGTTGGACTCAATCGTGTCGTCAATATGACGTACAAGCTCGCATCATCTAGTTATCTTTCACGCGATCTGTACACCATTCAGCCGTATGCAAGTTTTTCGACAGGTGCGAATGAATTGAGTGCGCTAGATATGGCGTCCGGAGCCCAGACAATCGCCAATGGGGGAATTCATAATGAGCCCTACTTCATTGAAAAAATTGAAGGCCCAAGCGGGTTGCTGTACCAGCACACAATGGCACCGTCGCAAGTGATCACGAAAGAGATTGCTGATGCTGAAGTGGATATTTTGAAGCAAACGCTTATCAAGGGAACAGCGCGACGTGACCCACTGGAAGGTAATCGTCCTGCTGGCGGTAAGACGGGTACGCAAGATGAAAACACCAACGCGTGGTTCGTCGGCTTCACTAAACAACTAACGACTGCTGTGTGGGTGGGAGACCCGAAGGGGTACACGCCGATGGTCAACATTCCTGAGTTCACAGCTGATGGAGTTGCCCGTGTGACGGGCAATGCATACCCCGTAAAAATTTGGAAGGCATATATGGATGCAGCTCATACAGATATGCCGGTTCTGAATTGGGATGCACCGCCAGCACCGACTCGAAATCCGTTGCGGCTGTATTTGCCTGGCGTTGACTGCATTGCAGAATTGGTGTCAGGAAAGTTGCCGAAGGCATCGACCGGCACAATCACCACAGTTGTACCGACGGTCACTACGTCAACACTTCCTGTCGCATCTGTCGTCACAACTACCGTGCCGGGTGTCGTCGGTGTTCCTGTTGTTCCGCCTACCACTGTGTTTCGAGGTGCTGTGGTCAAGATTGTCGACCCAGGAACAACGATTGCGCCGACTGATACGAATCCGCTCACTCCGGTGATTGGTGTTGATCCCGCTCGTTATTACGTCTTTGACTGCGTTAGAGGCATTCCCCCATCTATTAAGACCGTCACGGCGGGGTAACTAGTCCCTAATGTGGGGTTGATGTTTCTTTGGTTTATCGGCACTGCAATAATTTCAGTCCTCTTTGTTTTTCGAGACGACAGGTTTGATTACAGGGTGCTTGCTCTTGGCGCTGTGCTACCGGACATGATTGATGTATTCACCGGGGGAGCATGGGTGTTCCATTCAGTTCTTGGCAGTGTTCTTGCGCTCGCACTAGTCATGGCGTTTGCGCGAAGGGGTACAGCTGCTCGGCGGATGTCATTAGCAATCCCCATCGGAATGTTCATGCATTTGGTATTCGACGGGGCCTTTAACAACACAAAAGTTTTCTGGTGGCCGTTTGCCGGCTTCAATTTTGGTGGAGCAGCAATCCCAAGCTTCGATCGCATTGGTCTCGATGTAGTTCTTGAAATTGCAGGTGCTGCAATGTTGATATGGGTCTGGCACACTAATGATTTGTCATCTCCTCGTGCCCGTCATGAATTCTTTCGCACTGGCCGCCTCGTATTGGAAAAGAAGTAGTCACATGTTGATTTTGTTGCGTCACGGACAAACGGCAGCAAATGCCAAAGCTTTACTACAAGGGCGAATGAATTTACCTCTTGACGCTGAAGGCGAACAGCAAGCAGAGCACAGTGGTGAGTTTCTACGTGAGAAATACCCGAATGCATTAGTGGTGTGCAGCCCATTAACGCGTGCGCATCAAACTGCAAGTGCAATTTCTAACACCGTCACCATTGACGAGCGATTCATTGAGCTTGACTACGGAGATTGGGACGGGGTTGCGTTAACTGATGTTGATCAATTATTATGGACACAATGGCGCAACAACCCTTCGTTTCGTCCTCCGGGTGGCGAGACCCTAGTTGAATTAGATAATCGCGTTCGACCTGCATTTGAAGAATTCAGTGAACGTGCACGAACTGGTGATGTGATTGTGGTTAGTCATGTTTCGCCCATCAAGAGTGGCGTCACATGGGCGCTCGGCACTGGTCCTGAAACGACATGGCGAATGCAATTGGATCGCGCATCAATTTGTCGAATTGCAATCAGTCCGCGTGGGCCTGCACTACACGGGTTCAACGAAACATCACATCTCTGATGCCGATGGGTGACGGTGAGTCACCCTGTAAGCGGGGTTTTGTCCATGCTTTCGCACTGGATGATCATCCCTCTATGCGATCTACCCGAAGGTTGCCTTGCGGCAGGCGGGCAGCCCAGCCTTCTGCTTGATCTTGCTTCACATGGGGTTTACCAAGCCATATGAATCGCTTCACATGCTGGTGCGCTCTTACCGCACCGTTTCACCCTTACCTGATCTACTTGCGTAGCCATCGGCGGTCTGTTCTCTGTTGCACGTCCGTCAAGTCACCCCGACCTGGCTCTCGCCAGCATGTTGCCCTGTGAAGCCCCGACTTTCCTCAGCACATTGCTGTGCCGCGATCACCCGGACGACTCACCGTCGAGATGAGTGTATGGGCAAAGAGGCTTAGTAAATGAGGCTATTAAGGCTTGGTGTGTCCATAAGGACAGTGGCGCGTGTGCCGGTGTCGTTCACGGGGCCGAGCTGCACTTGAACAGCACTCAAAGATCCGAATGCGCCAGGCAACGTGGCGACAAGAGTTGCACCGTCTTTGTCGTTCGCAGGTGCAAAGCCGCCTGTGCCGCCATTGATGAGCTGTGCAGCTACTGCAGCACGACGCGATGACCGCGCACCAATTCGAACAAGGTCAGCACGTAAGGCAGGCTGAACAGTGAGTGACACGAAGTATTGGTAGGTGCCGGCAATCAGAGTCTCAACTGCAAGCGTGAGGGCAAGTGTGTCTGCAGGGAGTTTTCCGCTGGCAACCAAATCGAGTGCAGTCTGACCATAAGCCTGCATCAACTTTGCGTTGGTGTCTGAGTAGGCCTCACCGTTTCGAGCAGAGATAAGTACTCGAAGGTCTTCAAGGTGTGATGTGTGATCTGCGGCAAATGCTGCGATCACGGATGCTGTGTCTTTGCTCGCGAGAGCTGTTACTCCAGAGTCAGACAACATTGCAGATGCCATTGTTTCCATTGACATTGCTGTGCGTAGCAATACAACGTCTGTGACTGCAAGATCTTCGAGTTTCACTGTGGTGGGTGATTCACCGATGCGAGCAACAGAAGGCTTGGTTGAACTGCAGGCTGCGAGTACTGCAGATGTTGCAGCGAGTGCGCCAGATGAACGCAACATTGTTCGACGGCTGATTGGTGAGGAAGTGCTTGTTTTTTTCATGATGAGTCCTTCGTTCAGTTGCCAACAGCGGCGATAGGTGATGCACCAGCAACAAGTTCAAGTGCAGCGGAATGGCGAGCCTCAACGGTGACGATGGAAGCGAGAAGGTTTGCTGCATCGAGGCCCTTGATTGTGGCGAGAATGTCCGTATGAATGGTTGCGGTTTGATCTTCGAGCGCTGCTAACTGCCGAGCGATACTGGTTAACGATCCAGCAGGGGACGCAAGCGGCGCGCTGCCTGGGGTCTTTACGTCCACTGCCAAGTAGCCCGTCAGGGCTTGTGCATATGCAACATGGTGGTCAAGAATGAGAGTCATAGCAATCAGGTCATTTTCTGTGAGACCGACGATGGCTTTGCGGTAGGTAGCAACCATTCGTGATTCACGCTCGAGGCTTGAATTCAGTGCCTCGTTATCTGCAGCATCACGATGTGGAGGTCCGCCGGCCTCGGCTGCAGATGCATGACCTGCAAACAGCGGAGCTGCAGCAACGATCGCTCCTCCTGCGAGAAGTGAGGCGATGAGTCGACGACGCGTAGTCATTGACATGTCGGGAGATTCAACTTGGTGAGTGTCCACGTAGGGCATCCTTTGTCGTGTTCGCGAAATACAGCATCACAACACTAGAAGTCCAGTGATGAGAGTTCGGGTATCCATGAGCGGGATCGAGAAACCGCCTCTGCCCATTGTTGTCGGGATATCCCCGGCGCACCTAATGGCGAGGTGACAGGGGCCCCTGAAAGGGCTTTCGCTGCCGCCGTGAGATTGTGCCATTGTCCCGATTCTGTGCCTGCCATGAAACCAGCGCCGAGGGTGGTGGCTTCCGAAATGGGTGACACACGGACAGGGCGACCGGTGGCGTCTGCCAAGGCTTGGACAAAGGTGGGGTTGCGGCTCATGCCGCCGTCGATACGAATTTCCGCGATGGAAAGGCCTGAATCTTTTTCCGCTGAGTCGACTAAATCTGCACCACGATGAGCGACCCCTTCGAGAACCGCTCGCACGATGTGTGCACGAGTGGTGCCGCGCGTAATTCCGAACAGTGCACCTCGTGCGCCATAGTCCCAAAATGGAGTGCCGAGTCCGAGAAGTGCAGGCACGTAGGCAACACCCTCTGTTGTGGAAACCGACGAAGCAATCGTGTGAGATTCAGTGGCATTTGCAATGAGCCCCATGTCGTCACGTAACCAATCGATATTTGTGCCTGCGGACAACATGATTGCTTCTGTTCCGTATGAAATTTTTCCGCCGCGACTGAATGCAACGACAGGAAAGGTTCCGCCTGAATTGCGTTGTGCAGAAATAGGAGGATTGTCTCCGACGAACATGTCCAACATGCCACCAGTGCCGAATGTGATTTTGGCCATTCCTGGCACGATGCAGCCTTGGCCAACGAGTGATGCTTGTTGATCGCCAGCAATGGCAAGAATTGGTGGCGCGCCAGGTAGGTCAGTCGCTTCACCAATGAAGCCCATGGAATCGATAATGCGGGGCAGTTGGTGTTCGGCAATGCCTAGGACAGAAAGAATTTTGCTATTCCAGGCTGTTCCATCGGGAAGTGTGAGGCCAGTGACCGCCGCATTTGTATGGTCTGTTACGTGATGTGCGCCTTGTGTGAGGTTGTACACGATCCAGGATTCAACAGTGCCAATACGAAGATCGTCGCTGTTGCGTTCGTTGGCATCAGAGATGTAATTCTGAAGCATCCACACGGCCTTCGTCGCAGTTTGATTCGGTGCAAATGTGAATCCGTGCGCTGCTCGAGCAGCCATGCATTCACCAACAGTTCGTAGGTCTTGCCAGCCAAGTGATGGGCCGATTGGCTTACCTGTTGATGCTCGCCAAATAATTGTGGAGGCACGTTGTGTGGTGATGCCAACAGCATTGACGGGCCCTGAAGCTAACGCTGCTACCGAAACTCGACGAACTGCTTTGTACATTCCTGTTGCATCAAATTCAACGAGACCTGCAAAAGGGGTGTTGGGTGCGAACTCTTCGTAATGGAGATCGGTAACGGTGGCGTCATCGTGCACGATTGCGGCGCGAAGTCCGCTTGTTCCTACATCGATGACAAGTGTTCTCATAATCCGAGTTTGCCCGGGTTCAAGATGCCGTTCGGATCAAGTGCATTTTTGACTGCCCGCAAGACACCCATGCTGGTTCCGAGTGCCTGTTCCATGTATTGCGATCTGCTGTATCCGATGCCGTGATGGTGAGATAAGTTTGCTCCGGACTTAAGTCCAGCTTCTTGACCCGCTTTCCACATTGCTAGGTATGTGCTTTCAAAATCTGCTTCTTCGGGAGTCGCAGCAAATGTGAAATACACACATGCTCCTTCGATATAGCTATGGGATAAGTGACACGTGGCTGAACGTGCATGTGGAACTGCAAGCATTGCCGATTCAACTGCGTCGACAACCGCATCAAGATGACCCCAATTTGCTGCGACTTCCATTGTGTCAACCACAAAGCCCTTGCGAGTGAGTGCTTGTAATCCACTGGTGTCATTGCGATGGTGCATCCATGCTTCGATAAGTGCAACATCACCGTCAGTGGCTCCCATTTCTTTACAGGTGTCAAACACAACACTCATTGTTCCGTCGACGATGGCTTCAGTGCCTTCGTCGAGAACAAGAAGAGTGCATTGTGTGCCATCGCCACCATGAGAACGCTTGCTTTCGGCTCCGTCATACAAACGCAAGACAGCTGGAGTGGCCCCAGCGCGAATAATGCGACGACATGCTTCGATGCCTTCGGAAAATGACGCGAACACAAACGCTGCACGGCGCTCTACTTCAGGAAGTGGGTGTGCACGCAACCACACACGTGTGATAACCGCAAGAGTTCCTTCGCTACCAAGAAGCAGTTGGGAAATGTCTGGGCCCACTGCACCGGCAGGAGCACCGCCTGTACGAATTATTGTGCCGTCTGCAAGTACTGCTTCAAGGGCGTGCACCATGTCTTCGATTTTTCCGTAACGCGTTGAGTATTGACCAGCGCCACGGCATGCAACCCAACCGCCAACGGTGGCGAGTTCAAACGATTGCGGGTAATGCCCGATGGTGAGTCCGTATGTGCGAACTGCTTTTTCGAGATCTGGGCCAAAGGTGCCAGACAATGTCTCGACAATGCCAGACACTTCGTCGATTGATTCGACGCCTTGCATCTGTGTCATGTCGAGAGCTACACCGCCAAAGAGTGGAATTGCTGCACCACATACCCCGCTTCGTCCACCAGACGGAGTGACGGGAATTTTGTGGTCATTGCAATAGGCCAACAAGATCGACACTTCTTGTGTGTTCTTTGGACGGCAGACGACAGCCGGTATTTGCGGAACTTCATTACGAAGTGACCACCGAAGCGACAATGGCCACCAGTCGCGGCCATGTTGCGCGCGTTCTGCCGCATCGGCCGTTGTGTCACAGATTGCACCGAGTTCTTGCGCTTCTATTTCAGTTAATGAGCGCCCATGACTTGGTAGGTGAGACGTTGCAAGAGCAGGGTCACCGCCAAATTCGATTGGCTCTGTGGCCCGTGTTGAAAATGTATGAATGCTCATTGTTATCCCTTATGTGAGTCGATGAATTCTTGCTCTGTCACCATTGCTGCAGCGTCTTCACGTGCGCAAGCGTCAACGAACTCAGCGATACTCGCTGAGCACTGTGCATCGTCCCACCCAAGGAGTGGAGAAATGAGGTCTGCTGTTGCACGCGCTGCGGTAACGCTTGCGCGTCGATTCAGTAAACGGGCACGAGTGCGTCGACTCAGCACGTCGTCAATAGACGTGGCCATTTCATGTGTGACTGCGTACACCGCTTCGGCGCGTAGGTAGGGAAGTCCGTCTACTAACGGCCCAGAGAGCGATGGGTCGTTTGCAATGAGCGCAGCGATGTCTGCAGAGTCGCTTCCGTAACGACCATCGAGGTGATGATCACGTTGTGACGCGCGGATACTGCGGCCTTTGGCGCCATGAAGTGACAGCGATCGTGTATGACAACGTGTCTTGGTGCCCAAGACTTCCGACACTGCATCAACTGCATCTTGTGCCATCTCGCGATACGTGGTGAGCTTGCCGCCAGTTACTGTGACAACTCCGTTGTCGGATGTAAATACTCGATGTCGACGACTGAGATCAGCAGTACGACCAGCTTTTGCGGAAGAGTCATCCATCTTTACAAGAGGACGAAGGCCAGACCACACGCCTGTTACGTCTTCAAGGGTGACATCAGTGTTGACGCTTGCATTTAGTGCTGCAAGAACATATTCAATATCGTCACGTGTGCACTGTGGATCATTGACAGGGCCTTTGTAATCGGTGTCAGTGGTGCCGATATACGTGAATTGGTATGTGCCGTCCCCACGAGAGATCCAGGGGACAACGAACAAACTGCGCTTGTCGCTTGGCACGGGAATAACTACTGCAATGTCATTGCGAACCTTTTCCCATGGCACGGTGAGGTGAACGCCCTTTGCCGGACGAATGGTGTCCGGGTGAGACGCCTCGTCAAGGGCGCGAACATCATCAGCCCACACGCCTGTTGCATTGACAACTGCTTTGGTGCGGATAGCGAAATGAGTGTCGCCGACTATGTCGTGGACACGAACGGAGTGTTGCGTGCGATTGACTGAATCGATTCCCTCAACGCGGCATTGGTTAGCAATAGCAGCTCCGTTGTCTGCAGCGCTACGCAGTACAGAGAGAGTAAGTCGAGCATCGTCGGCTTCTGCGTCGTAATACATGTATGCAGATGAAAGCTTTTCGCGCGACATTGTCGGCAGGTGAGCAAATGCTGCGTCGGCAGAAAGTCTGCGATGAAGGCGACCAATGCGCCACCCACCCGTGAGGTCATACATCCACATGGCAGAACCAAGTGCGCGAGCAATTTTTTTGGACACGACACTGTTCTTCGTGAGAATTGGAATCATGAACGGAAGTACATGTACGAGGTGGGGAGCATTGCGACGCAGGCGCTTGCGTTCGCGCAACGCTTGATACACAAGACGAACGTCGCCTTGTTGGAGGTAACGCAATCCGCCGTGGATCAGTTTTGACGATTTCGATGACGTACCCGATGCAAAGTCGTCACGCTCGAGAAGGCATGCGCGAAGGCCACGAGAGGCTGCATCGAGCACGACACCTGCTCCGGTGATTCCGCCGCCAATGACGACAACGTCGAATTCTTCGCTGGAAAGGCGGGAAAGGGACAAGGACCGGGAAAAATTGTGAGGGGTAGACACGAGACAGAGCCTATTGGGTCTGAACTTTTGAAAGAATTCTGTATTTCGCAGACGGATCGCACGTTCGTGGGTCAATCGCCGCCCAACATGTAGCCGAACCACTTTGCAGCATCTCAATTGTCTGATGCAACCCGAAACGAACTTGAGACTGGTTTGCGCCCGTGAGCCAGATGAGAAAAACAGTCTCCCTGCTCGAAAAGTCGGACTAGACAGATGTGACGCTCGACACATACACTGCCCATGCGGGGATTTTCTCCGTGACTGAGGGGGGTTTCGATGTTCGGAACAGATCTGTCGTGGCGGCACCAAGGGGCATGTAACGGCTTGGACCCTGACGTGTTTTTTCCTGACTCTGATGCAGCTGCAGAAGAAGCCAAATCAATATGTAGTTCGTGCATGGTACGGGCGTCATGTCTCGAGCACGCCATCGCTGTTCGTGAAAAAGACGGAGTCTGGGGCGGTGCCACGGAACGGGAGCGCCGCAGAATTATTCGTCAAAGACGTCGCACAGCGTAGATACTGGGTGCATGGCGCATTCCCACGAATTCATTGGCTGGCCCACCTTGCTGGCCCACATTTTGGATCGACGCGATCTTGACGCTGCGCAGGCAGAATCTGCCATCACGCAAATATTGAACGGAAATGCAACGCCATCTCAGATGACTGCCTTTGTCGTTGCAATGCGCGCAAAGGGAGAAACAATTCAAGAACTTGAAGGCATGTTGCATGCTGTTCGTTCAGCTGGCATGAAAGTTCATCTCAGTGCGGAACAGGCATCACGCGCCATTGACATAGTTGGTACCGGTGGAGACAAGAGCAACACCGTCAATGTGTCAACGATGTCAGCGTTGGTTGTGGCTGCAGCTGGCGTGCCTGTATGTAAACACGGCAATAGAGCAGCATCATCAAAGTGTGGCGCAGCTGATTTGCTTGAAGCTGCGGGCGTGGCAATCGAGCTTGATCCGCAAGGAGTGGAAGCATCAATCGCTGCAACTGGGTTTGGTTTTTGCTTAGCGGCTCATTTTCATCCTGCTTTTCGCTACACAGGCCCGTCGCGTCGTGAAATCGGAGTGCCAACTGTATTTAATTTGCTCGGGCCGATGGCGAACCCAGCGCCGATCTCAAACATGTTGGTGGGCGTTGCGATGCCAAACATGATGGAGGCAATGGTGGGGTCATTGACCTCTCGTCATGTCACCAGTGCATGGGTTGTGCATGGCCATGGCGGACTTGATGAACTTGCTGTCAGTGGTCCGAACATTGTGTATGAATTGCGAGATGGCAACATTTCTCGATTCGAAATCGACGCTGCTGATTTCGGAATTACTCACTCCTTGCTGGCAGATATTCGAGGAGGAGACGCCACGGACAACTTGGCCATTATGAATGATCTGTTCGCTGGTAAAACGGGAGCTGTTCGTGACATCGTGACCTTTAATGCTGGGTGCGCGCTCTTTGTTGCCAACCATGTTGGGTCAGTGGCTGACGGTATCGATGTGGCTCGCGCCACCATCGATTCGGGTGCGACAGCAAGCATGTTGGCCAAGGTTGTAGCCGTTAGTTCGGCTGAAGCCAAACGCATGCAGGTCTAACAAACGGAACCGTGTCACACCCTTTCGTCACTCTTGTGACATGGACATCACGCCTCTCACCCTCACCGAAGCCCCTCAGTACGAACCTGTTCTCATGATTTCGTGTGCCACCTGTGTCATGGCAGACACCGATGCCTGCGGTGATTGCATCATGACTTTCCTCTGCGATGCTCCATCTGAAGGGGCTGTCGTTCTTGACCTTCAGGAACTTCGGGAAATTAGGTTGCTCGCTCAGGCCGGTTTGGTGCCTACGCTTCGGCACCGTGCCGTTGGCTAAATCTTCCTCCCGTAATCCCACAGTCGTCTCTCGAGTCGCCCCCCAGGGACCTGAGTACTGGGCGCAACTGCATGCCATCGGTCAGGAAGCTGGCCTTCATTCACTCGGAGTAGCTCCGGCCGACGAGATGCATCGCGCTCGTCAGCAGATTCACGATCGCATCGATCAAGATCTTGTCAACGATATGAAATTTACGTTCTTACGTCCGGAACGTTCAACTACGCCGATTCAACATCTTGACGGTGCGCAATCAATCATTGTTGGTGTTCGCTCATATGCAATAAGCGATCATCCAGATGTCGGTTCGTCGTCTCCATTAGCAAGAGTTGCTCGCTATGCATGGCTAGATCATTATGGCCACCTCAAAGATTCGCTCTCTGTCATAGCTGAACGCTTACGGCGTGACGGTCATCGCGCTGTCGTATTTGCAGATGACAATGCGATGGTTGATCGCGAAGCAGCGTGGCTAGCTGGCCTTGGTTGGTTTGGCAAGAATGCAAACATTTTATTGCCAGGGCACGGAAGCTTCTTTGTGATTGGGTGCGTGATTACAACCGCAGTTCTTCCAGTGTCAACGCCAATTGATGACGGATGTGGGGCGTGTTCTCGCTGCATACCTGCATGTCCAACGGGAGCAATTGTTAAAAACGGCGTCATCGATGCAAACAAGTGTTTGTCATGGTTGCTTCAAAAGCCAGGAATATTTGATCGTGACTATCGCGTCGCACTTCATGACCGAATCTATGGCTGTGACGATTGCCAAACTGCATGTCCGCCTACACGACGAACCGAGTTGAGTGAATCAACAGAACAACTTCAATCGATTGTTGAAGTATTGACTTGGTTGTCAATGGATGACGAGTCCCTAAACGCATCATGTCGGCGTTGGTATGTGCATAAACGTGACATGACATGGATTCGGCGAAACTTGCTGATCGTTCTTGGCAATATCGGTAACCCCAGTGACCCTGAAGTAGTTAATGCCATACGCAAACATGTGTCGCACTCCCGAAGCGAATTGCGTGCTCATGCAGTGTGGGCAGCTGCCAGATTGGGTCTTGGTCATCTCGTCAATCATGAAGATTCTGACCCCATGGTGCGCGATGAGTTGCTGCATCTGCCAACCTTGCGGGAAGGTCTATGAAGCATCTTCTCGTCACCAATGATTTTCCGCCAAAGATTGGCGGCATTCAGTCACTGTTGTGGGAATGGTGGCGTCGATTGCCGCCCGACTCCTTTGCGGTACTCACAAGCCCTCATGCTGACGCCGCGGCATTCGACGCTGGCGAGCCGTATCGCATTGAACGAACACGCGAACCAGTGTTGTTGCCTCACCCATGGATGGTGCAACGCATCAACGCAATGGTCAAAGAATTCGGTGCTGACTTTGTCGTGCTTGATCCGGCCCTTCCTTTAGGTCTGGTGGGACCTCGGTTGTCTGTTCCCTACATGGTGGTGCTGCACGGCGCAGAGGTCACGGTGCCTGGCCGGTTGCCATTGTCTCGCCAAGTTTTAGGCCATGTATTGCGTGGTGCAGAACACATCATCGCTGCTGGTGGGTATCCGGCAACAGAAGGGGACCACGCCGCGGGGCGCGCATTGCCCTCCACCATTGTTCCGCCTGGTGTCGACACACAGAGATTTGTTCCGTTGGATGCTGCAGGGAAGAAGGCGGCACGTGCGCGATTTGGTTTTGACGCTGACGACGAAATAATTCTGGGATTCAGCAGGCTTGTCCCTCGCAAAGGATTCGACACTGTGATTCGTGCTGTTGCACAACTTGCACCACACCGGCCTCGATTACGTTTGGCAATCGCTAGTACGGGCAGGGATGAAGATCGACTACGAAAATTGGCTGATGAATTAAAGGCTCCAGTGACATTCATGGGGCGCGTTGAACACGATGACGTTCCCGCGTTGTATGGATGCGCAGATATTTTTTCAATGATGTGTCGTAATCGTTGGGCAGGTCTCGAACAAGAGGGCTTTGGCATCGTGTTTGTTGAAGCGGCCGCATGTGGAGTACCGCAAATTGCAGGCGACAGCGGGGGAGCAGCGGAGGCTGTTCTTGACGGAGTCACTGGCTATGTCATTTTAAGCCCCACCGATGCATCAGGTTTGGCTGCTCGCATCGCCACAATTCTTGATGATGATTCCTTACGTGCCTCAATGGCTAGTGCCTCGCGTGCTCGTGCCGAATCTGAATTTGAGTACTCAGTTCTTGCAGCGCGTTTGGGACAAGTGCTGAAGGTTGGGCAATGATGGATGTCATGCCAGGGTCATTTCTCATCAAATGCAATCTTGCGTTAACCGCTGTCTTTGTGACGATGTCAATCGTTGCTGCAGTCGCTTTCACTTCTCCGTGGAAGACCGTTGGCGTCGTGGTGAGTCTTGGTTGTTTCACAGTCGGCATCGTTGCGTTCTTGTGGGGCTACTGGACTGCAGTACAACGAAGTCGTACCGACAATATTTCAGTAGCAGCCCTGTATTTCTTGGTGGACAATTGTGCTCCACAATCAGTTGCTCGACTGATGAACGGCGCCCTCGGAGTTCAGGTAATGGTTGCAGTCGCCACGGCGATCAGCCGCACGACTACAGATGGTCGCACAGGCAGCACACTGGCATTTGGGGTCTTGGCTCCCATGATGGGCCTTGGTCTTAATGGTCTGTGGGGAGCCACGCATGGCACTTTTGCCCCTCGCCAATTAAATGATTCGGGTGAGGTGCCACTTCAAGAGCCCGCGAGCGGTCAAGATTAGAACCATGACTGACCGCGCTGCACAGACCACCCTCATCTCGGCCCCTCTTAATGCATGTTGGGATGTTGTTCTTGGATTCGAGAATTACCCCGATTGGGCCAAAGATGTCAAGGAAGCAAATGTGTTGACACGCGACAATGACGGTCGTGGCCTTCGGGTCGAATATCGCGCATCGGCTCTTGGTCGCAGCACGCGTTACACACTTGAATATGACTATTCACAACAGCCGTCTCGTCTGTCATGGCATCTGGTGGAAGGTGACATCATGCGTGCGCTCAACGGCGCATATTCATTTGTTGAAGTTGATGGCGGTACTCAAGTCTTTTATGAACTGGAACTGGAACTTGTTGTTCCTCTTCCTGGTTTTGTGAAGCGCCGTGCAGAGGCACGAATTCTCATCGAAGCAGTCAAAGAACTGAAGGCTCGCGCCGAGTCGTGAGTTTCGTTGGAATTGATGTTGGTGGCACAAAGTGCCATGGCGTCCGCGTTGACGAGCATGGTCTTGTTCTTGAAGAGATCAGATACCCGACGCCACATGCATCGGACTTGGTTGATCTGCTTGAGTCGATGTTTCATGAACTCTCTGGAACACAAACTCTTGGTGTCGGAGTCCCCGGACTAATCACGCCAGACGGAATCGTGCGTGCGTCTCCCAATATGAAGGGCGCACACAACATTGCAGTCGGTCCTGAACTTCGTTCACGACTAGGCATCAGCGTTCATGTTGAAAATGATGCAACGATGGCGGCATTCGGAGAATGGAAAGCTGGTGCTGCGATTGGAGCCATGAATGCAGTGATTGTCACGTTAGGTACGGGTATTGGTGGCGGCATTGTGATGGGCGGTCAATTGCAACGCGGTGCTAATGGGTTCGCGGGCGAAATTGGACACATGGTTGTGCAACACAATGGCGAATTGTGCGTGTGTGGCAGGCGAGGTTGCTGGGAACGATACGCATCGGGTTCCGCATTGCGAATGTTGAGCGGCGGTATGAGCGGCGAAGATGTATTTGCGGCAGCTAGTTCAGGCGAAAGTCATGCACTATTTGTCGTTGCTGCTTTTGCAGATTGGGTTGCAGTTGGTCTTGCAAGTCTCACGAATATTTGTGACCCAGAAGTGATTGTTATTGGCGGAGGAGTCGTGCAGTCCTTCGAACTCGTACTTGAGTCTGTGTCGAAGAGTTTTTCTGCCGCTTTGTATTCATCCGAATCACGCCCTCATCCTGTTTTGCATGTTGCGGCATTGGGAGAACGCGCTGGCGCAATCGGGTGCGCCCTATTTATGACTCAGGGCTAGCCCAACTGCGTGAGCGTTCCACGGCGCGTAGCCATTGAGCATGTGAGCCATCGGGAATGCCGGGCTCGAATCGTTTGTCGAGTGCCCACATCGAAGCAATTTCATCAAGGTTCGCCCACACGCCTTCTGCTAACCCGGCCAAGTACGCAGCGCCTAATGCAGTGGTCTCATGATCTGTTGGTCGCAAAACAGGCACACCCAGTGCATCTGACTGACGTTGCAACATCGCGTCCATGACAGAGGCACCACCATCAACACGTAGCTCGGCAAGGGTGACTCCACCTGCGTGAGTCATTGCGTCAATTGCATCGCGAGTTTGATGAACCATTGCGTCAACCACGGCTCGAGCAATGTGAGCCTTAGTGGTGCCGCGAGTAATGCCAATGATTGATCCGCGTGCGTACGGATCCCACCATGGACTTCCTAAGCCTGTAAAGGCTGGCACTACACACACCCCGCCTGAATCCGGCACAGATTCTGCCAATGGTCCGATCTCGGAAGAATCATTGATGATGCCAAGTCCATCGCGTAACCATTGAACTGCAGCGCCGGTAACAAAGATTGCTCCCTCAAGCGCATACACGGGCGCACCATCTCCAAGGTCCCACGCAACAGTGGTGAGAATTCCATCTGCAGGGGTCGGACATGTTGTGCCGATATTGAGAAGAACAAAACTTCCCGTTCCGTAGGTGTTCTTTGCCATGCCAACGCTTGTACACGCTTGTCCAAACAACGCTGCTTGTTGGTCACCGGCAATTCCAGAAATTGGTATTCCGTTCGGCACGCCAGGAACATCAGTGGTGACACCAAATCGTCCACTTGATGGTCGCACGGTCGGCAGTACTGACATAGGAACGCCAAGTAGTTCGCACATTTCTGCGCTCCATTGCATTGTGTTGATGTCGAACAACATGGTGCGACTTGCATTAGAGGGGTCTGTGACGAATGCGGCCCCTGCAGTCAGTTTCCAAACCAGCCACGAGTCAATTGTTCCGATGCCTAGATGTTCTATTGGGGGAACTGAAGTGTGTTGCAGCAGCCATGCAGCCTTTGTTCCGGAAAAGTACGGGTCGAGAACAAGACCAGTTACTGCGCGAACTCGATCAAGGTGCGGTAGCAACTCCGAACATCTTTCTGCTGTGCGGCGGTCTTGCCAGACGATTGCGTGTGCTGTTGGTTGCCCAGTCCGCTTGTCCCACGCCAACACTGTCTCTCGTTGGTTAGTGATTCCAATAGCCGAAACGGGCTGAGTGAGTTGGCCGCATACATCTTGCAACGTGGCCACAATTGCATCCCAAATTTCAAGTGCATCGTGTTCAACCCATCCTGGTTGAGGAAAAAATTGAGTGAATTCCCTGTATGCGGAAAATGATTCGTGTCCATCATCAAAGACGGCGCGTGTGCGCACTCCGGTGGTGCCAGCGTCAATCGCGAGCACCACGCTCATGAAGCGCCTGGCCCCGATGTTGCAATGAGATGAATGAGGTCCGCGTGTACTCCGGGAGTTGCAGCCAGTACTTGCGCGGGAGTAACAGGATTTCCGACGTAATCAGAGAATATTGCGCCGGCTTCGGTCGCTATGACTTGGCCTGCGACTAGGTCCCATGAATGAAGGTGTTCTTCGAAGTAGGCATCAAGGCGACCGCAAGCAACGAAACATAAGTCAACAGCAGCAGCGCCAAACCGACGAATGTCTCGCACCTTCATCACAATGTCGGCAACGCGTTTAGCATGTACTTCACGTTCACTGATGCGGTAGCTGTATCCGGTGCACACGAGAGCATCTGCCACGTCGTTATTGTCGCGAACTCTGATTGGCATTCCGTTGACAGTGGCCCCTTCTGTGCGGGCGGCACTAAACATCTCACCGAGTGCAGGAACATAAACGGCCCCAGCAAGTGGTCCATGTTCATCAACCGCGCCAATTGAGACCGCCCACATCGGAAGATCGAAATAGAAATTCGTTGTTCCATCGATTGGGTCAATGTGCCATGTAATTCCAGATGTGCCCTGTTTGGCTGCGCCTTCTTCTCCGATAATCGCATCATCGGGACGAACCTGCGCCAAGCCCTCAGTGATCATTGCTTCACTTGCTTTATCGAACTTCGTCACCATGTCAATTGGTGACGACTTTGTTGTCGCAGTGAGTGGGCCACTTTTGCGTCCGCTAAGCGCCATGTCTCCGGCTTCGCGGGCAAGCGATTCGGCAATCTGACGCAATTGAGATCCGAGGGATGGTGAACTGCTCATGAGGCGTCCGAAATGTGTTGCCATTCGCCGTGGACTCGTAAAACGAGGACTGCGATGATGGCGGTTCCGCCAGCGCCAATCAGGCTGCAGATCAACATTCCCGTACCTGTCGGCACAGTGCAGACGCCAACGCATTGTGAATCAATGAGGCCGTAACCCAGCAACCCCCCTGCGAGACCACCGAGCAGGATTGAGCAAAAAGCGATGACTCGTGCAGCGACCGATGGCAGAGCAGAAAGAGAAGAGGTGGAGTCTGGCACCTGACCATCGTAGGCGTGGCGGCCTGACGAGTGCAGTAGCGTTTCCGTGAAATGACCACTAACCGTTCGATTCTTCACATTGATATGGATGCCTTCTATGTGTCGGTTGAGTTATTGCGTCATCCTGAACTGCGCGGACTGCCGGTTGTCGTGGGTGGAACGGGAGGTCGCGGCGTGGTGGCCGCTGCTTCCTATGAAGCCCGACGATACGGGATCCGCTCTGCAATTTCGTCAGCTATCGCGCGCAAGTTATGCCCTGATGCTGTGTTCATTGCACCCGATATTTCCCACTATGTCGAATTCAGTCAAAAGTTGCACACCATCTTTGAGTCGTTCACGCCGCTTGTTGAACAGATCTCTATCGATGAAGCATTTCTTGATGTCACTGGGGCATCGCTGTTGATGGGGGATGCTGTTTCAATCGCGTGGGCATTACGTGAGCGCGTGCTGTCTGAAACTCTGTTGACCTGCAGCGTCGGTGTTGCGCCGAATAAATTTCTTGCCAAACTCGCGTCTGAACATGCCAAGCCCCGAGCAACGGCTGGCGGAGTTCAGCGCGGGTATCAAGTATTTGAAGTGAAGCGCGGACACGAATCTGAATTCTTGTTGCCTCTTCCGGTGCAAGCACTGTGGGGTGTTGGGCCTGCAACGCTTGCAAAACTTGAGGCTATTGGTGTTCGCATTGTTGCTGATTTGGCCGAACTGGATGTTGACATCGTGTGTGCTGCCGTAGGCGATGTGAACGGACGGCATCTCCATGCTCTTGCACGAGGGATAGATGATCGGACAGTCGAACCTGAACGAATTGCCAAATCAATCGGTCATGAAGAGACGTTCTCTGCAGACCTCACTACGCACGAAGAACTGCGAGTCCAATTGGTGCGACTATGTGATGCGGTGGCACGTCGTACTCGTGATGCTGGTGTCGCTGCTGGCACTTTGTTGTTGAAAGTAAAATTCTCATCGTTTGAGTCGGTCACTCGGTCAGTGACTCCTTCTGTTCCGTTGACGACAGGGCCATCAATGGTGGCAGCTCTCGAGCCACTGTTAGCGATGTTGGATTACACACAAGGTGTTCGACTGCTTGGCGTTCATGCACAAAAATTGGCCGAGCAAAGCGAGAGGATTCCGCGATTGTTCGACGATGGGGGAGACACTCCAGAAGATATTGAAGAACAATGGAAACCAGCCAGCAAAGCAGTTGACCTCATCGTCGATCGATTTGGAGCTGGGATGATCGGACCTGTCAGCGGACTCAACTCCCGAAAGCCTGGCCAGAACCCTTCTGGTCCCGTCCTCGACGAAGGCTCCTGACATAGAACACACCGAGGCACATTGCGTTTGGGACAGCGAGGTGAGACAATACAGATGTGCCATTGTCAGACGAAGAACAAAGAATCCTGCGTGAGATTGAAGCTCAGCTCAAAACTGATGAGAAGTTCGCTAACGCTGTGTCCTCATCGGGGTTGTATCGCCATTCTGCCCGCCGTGTGTGGTGGGCCCTTGTTGGTGTCATTGTGTCTCTTGTGGCTGTCGTTGCCAGCCTGCAGATTCATTTCTTGATTGCCTTTGCTGCCTTTGTTGTGATGATGGGCTTTGCCTTGGTCATTGAACGTCAGGTCCGATTGATTGGACGCGCAGGGGTGCAAGACCTTGCCCAAACAATTCGTAAGCCCCGCGTCAAGTTTCCTCACAATTAATCCAGGTTTGCCCACTACTGTTGGCGCTATGCAAACCGCAGAATCCACTTCGAAAAGCGACTCTGCATTCCTGTCTATTCTTGGAGCAGTCGTTGTCCGGCCGTGGCTGTGGGTCACTGCACTTGCCCAGGCCTATCGGTTAGTGCCATATGGTTGGTGGCGCACCTCACCATTCCTGCCCGTTCCATCTCAGGACTACATGGAGTTTCGCTTGGTGACTCAATATGGCGGTGGACACGGTGTCGCGCGTGGCCCCATTCGGTCGCAAGATGTTGTCGCCTACTTACGGTGGTGCAGACGCTGGAGTAGCGAAAACTGATGAGAAGCGCACTCGTTCTCAATGCAACATATGAACCACTCAGTGTTGTGTCGGCCCGACGTGCGATCTGTCTTGTCCTGTGCGATAAAGCTGAAGTCATCGCAGACGACGGAACAGTTGTTCACTCAGAGCGGCTTACCTTGGCATCACCAATCGTCATTCGTTTGCGCTATGTAGTGAAAGTGCCATATCACCGCAACGCAACCATGTCGCGACGTGCCGTGTTTGCTCGCGATCATCATCGTTGTGGCTATTGCGGTGGAACCGCCGACAGCATTGACCATGTCATGCCCCGTTCTCGCGGTGGAAAAAATGTATGGGAAAATGTCATTGCTGCATGCCGTGGATGCAATCTCCGAAAGCGCGATCGCACGCCAGAAGAAGCTGGCATGCAGTTGTCGAGCATTCCGCGTGCGCCACGGGAGATGTCATGGATTATGTATGCCGTGCCGCGAGTTCCCGATCAATGGAAGCCGTACCTGGCCGTGGCCAGCTAACTCGAATCGAATTCCCCAATGACTACCCCTTCTATGGAGTGGGGCCGCCATGACTGGACAGGTACCGCTGCAGATTTTCATGCAATGGAATTGCCTGCAGAACGTGCAATGTGGTGGTGCCACGTTGTGACTCCAACTGTGATTCTTGGATCAACTCAATCAGTTGATGATGTAAATCAGAACATCGCAGACGAAAGTGGCGTGTTGGTGTCGCGACGTCGAAGTGGTGGGGGTGCGGTATTCGTGCACCCATCAGATTCTGTATGGATTGACATAACAATCAGCAGAAATGATCCGTTGTGGAAAGACGATGTCGCACAGTCGATGCTGTGGCTTGGTGAGCTTTTTGTTGAAGCACTGTGGCCATGGGTTCAAGCCGAGGTGTATCGCGATTCTTTTTCGACAGGGGTTGACGGTCGCGTTGTGTGCTTTGCAAGTTCATCTCCTGGAGAAGTTTTTGTGGGTGCAAACAAACTGGTAGGCATTAGTCAACGTCGTGGTCGAGAGGGTGCCAGATTTCAGTGTGTGTTGTATCGACACTGGAAACCAGGTGAGTGGTCGCCAATCCTTGCTTCCGTAGATGTGCGGTCACGAGTTGCAGATATTGCCGTGGCGACCCTCGATATCCCGGCTCTCGCCCTTGTCAATGCCGTTTCTGAGCTGCTTTCCGGCGTGGGCGGGGAAGAAAGTGGTGAAATTTGGGGGTAAATGGTTGACAGTGGGGGAAAGTGGGGTAATCTGTCCCACGGGAGAGGCGGAAAACTTCACCCAGGAAGGCAGAGACTGTGTTTGTTGGAGTGCACGAGCGGCAGCTCGACCCAAAAGGTCGACTCGCGCTCCCTGCTGCATTTCGCCCCCGTCTCGAGCCCCGCTGTTACTTGGCCTTTGGTCGCGATAAGTGCATAGACGTCCTCACTGCTGAAGCCTTCGAGCAAGTAGCAGAGGAAATGCTGCAAAAAGTGCGCAGCGGAGAAATGGACCGCAACGAACAGCGCGCACTTGCCGCAAACACCGTCGAGGTCACCATTGATGCACAAGGTCGAGTGAACCTTGATGAAAAACTTCGCGAATACGCAGGAGTGCAATTGGGCTCACGAGTGATTGTCGCTGGATCCTTTGATCGTGTCGAAATCTGGGAACCAGATCGCCATGATCGCAACATCAGTTCGGGTACCGAACAAATAGCTGGAGCGGGCGCGTGATTCCCAATGCTCTTCAAGTCTTTTCAATCAGTCAGCGGCCGACGGTCTCTGGCAGTCTCCCGGATGGCACGGTGGTTAGCTCCAACTCCGCCCGCTACCATCGCGCACATTCCGGGGATACATCCGGGTGGCAATTGCTTTCCGGGAGGCTGCCAGGGACCGTCCGTCATGACACAGGTACCAACATGAACGCGGTCTTTGCTCATCTGCCAGTGATGCTGGAGCAGATTACCGATGTCTTTTCTGACATGAACGATGGAGTCTTTCTCGATGCAACTCTTGGTGGTGCCGGACACAGCACAGCAATCTTGACCGCACACCCCAGAGTCTCATTGCTGGGAATTGACCAAGACGATATGGCTCTTGAATCAGCTGAACAAGTTCTTGCAGCCGCTGGTTGTAGTGGACGCGTTGCCCTCCGGCGCGCCCGCTTCGATGCAGCGGCGCTAATCGCGGCGAAAGAGGGCATCAGCGCGTTGTCTGGTGCTCTCTTCGACCTCGGTGTCTCGTCTCCACAATTCGATGTTGCTGAGCGCGGATTTTCATATCGATTTGATGCGCCGCTCGATATGCGAATGGACCGCTCTCAAACATTGAGTGCAGATATGATTGTAAATACATACGACGAAGATGCATTAACGAGCATGTTGCGTCGAAACGCAGACGAGCGTCACGCGTACCGTATTGCGAAGGCGATCATCGCTGCGCGTCCGATTCACTCCACTAGGCGACTGTCAGACGTTGTGAGTTCAGCAATCCCTGCGCCGGCGCGTCGTCGCGGTGGACATCCGGCGAAACGGTCTTTTCAGGCCATCCGCATTGAAGTAAATGCAGAGCTTGAAATTCTTCCAGGCGCTTTGCGGAATGTCATTTCGCTGTTGGCTCCTGGCGCACGATTGGCAGTTCTTTCGTATCACTCTGGTGAAGACCGGATTGTCAAGTCTGTGATGAGATCAGCAGAGACGGGCGATTGTGATTGCCCACCAAATCTTCCATGTGGATGCGGTGCTGTGCGTTCAGTTGTTCGTGTCCGTGCACCTCGTGATGCAAGTAGAGCAGAGTTGGCGCTGAACCCGAGGTCATCTTCGGCGCGGTTGCGTGTCGTTGAGAAAATCGCTGTCGAGAGTCAGAACTAATCATGGCTGTCGCTGTTAAATTTCCTGCTGGTTTGGCGCCACGTGAGGATCGAGATATTCGACCTAAGTTGGTCTTGGTTCCTCAAACCGAACGACGGTATGTCCGAGTATTCACTGTGATGGCTCTCGTTGTAACGGTGATGTTCTGCATCGTCTCGCTACGTGCACATATGGCTCAACAAGAGATGCGCCTAGACAAATTGAACTATGACATCACCCGAGCACGGGCCCATTTCGAAACCTTGCGCGCTGAACGTGCAAATCTTCAGTCACCAGGTCAATTAATGAATCAGGCAAGTCTGATGGGTCTCGTTCCGAGTCTTGGTATTCACATGGTGGGAATACCAGCAGCCGTAGCGGCCGAAGTTGCTGCAACAGTCGGCAAAGTAGATTCCGACGTAGTTGCTCATACTGAATCACCGCTTGATGAATTCGGCCGCATGAAAGCCGCAGTGGTTGGATCACCATGAGTGGGTCAGAAGGTTCACATCGCGGAACTCGCTCACATGGAACGCCGTCATCGTCTCGTTCCGTTACGTCTCGTTCTGCAACCTCTCGCTCAACTACCTCTCGCGCGTCGAGTAAGAGCGGCACATCGTCTGGTCGTTCACGTTCGACGAGTCGTCCACCAGTAGCAAAGAGGCAAAGTCGTCCACTAGAGCGCGGTTCCGTAACAACCCGAAGGCAAGCACCGACTACTTCGCCCTTTGAATCTCTCATGGCATCGGTGTGGCATTGGACCAAGATGAGTTTCACAGGGGAAGTGCCAGCGGCGTTGCGATCAAGCAAGATCCCGTCATCTGAAGCACACCACAGAGTAAAAAGTCGTTTGCAGAAAACAGTGGTGTTCTTTGTAGTTGCCTTGACATTGTTGCTTGGTCGAGTAGTTATGTTGCAAACAATTCAACGTCACACCTACTTTGCAGCAAGCGTTGATCAACGCACCAGAGTGAACATTCTGCGTGCGGCTCGTGGAGTCATTTTCGATCGCAACGGAAATGAATTGGCACTGTCGGTCCCAAGTACAACCGTGTATGCGGATCCCCGTGACATCACTGATGTTCCCGCTGTTGCACATGCATTGTCCGTTGCATTGGCTCACACGCCAGAACAAGAGGCCCGATTGCTTGCATCTCTCAGCACTGCAGGTTCGAAGTTCAGTTACATCGCACGAGGACTGAGTAAAGAAAATGCTCAGACTTTGCTTGGTCTCGGACTTCCTGGTGTGTATTCGTATACAGAACCTTCTCGACAAGTAGAAGGTGGAGTTGCAGGAGCTGTCATTGGCAGAACAGATCCCGACGGACTGGGAACCTCTGGCCTTGAAAAGCAGTTCGACAAGATCCTCACAGGAGTTGACGGCAAAGGTATTCGTGAAGTTGACAAGAATGGCCGTTCAATTGCCGGAGTGCAGAGCACCACAGCAGCGCCAGTTGCTGGCGATGACATTGTTTTAACGCTTGACAAGAACATCCAATTTCAAACTGACACAGCCCTCCTTGACCGAGTTGGTCAGCTCAGTGCAAAAGGTGGCACTGCAATTGTGATGAATACAAAAACTGGTCAGGTGTATGCCATGTCGAACGTGAGGCGAAATGCAGCCGGTTCTGCAGTTTTAGCATCAGGAAACTTTGCAGCCGTTGAAGCATATGAGCCTGGATCAGTGGCGAAAGTATTCTCGGTTAGTGCAGCGTTGAATGAAGGAGCCGTGACTCCAGAGACAGTCCTACAGGTTCCAGGTGCAATTGTCGTGGACAATTTTCCCATTCGTGATGCATGGCCTCACCCAACTATGGACATGAGTGTGCGAACCATTATTAGTGAGAGTTCAAACATTGGAACCCTTATGACGGCGGCGAAAATCAGTTCTAATTCACTGCACGATTATTTGTATGCATTTGGATTTGGCCAGAAAACGGGTCTGGACTATCCAGGTGAAAGTCGTGGAACCTTGCGAGCCGCGAATAAGTGGCGAGGCACGGAGAAGGTAACTGTGTCGTACGGTTATGGAATGGCGGTAACACCACTTCAGATGATCGCAGGTGTGAATACCGTTGCGAACAAGGGCACCTATGTTGCTCCGCAACTGGTGAGTGCAACAATTGATAAAACCGGAAAGCGTCATCCTGTGGCTGAATCCGCCACTCGATCCGTTCTCAAACCTGAGATTGCTGCAACGATGACTGACATGTTGCGTGAGGTGATATGTACAGGAACCGGAGAACTCGCTCAGGTAAAGGGCATGGAGATTGCTGGTAAGACTGGTACCGGTTACAAAGTGCAGTCAAACGGAACATATTCAACAGATACTGGCGGGCGAAAGTATTTTGCCTCATTCGCCGGATTTTTTCCAGCCGCTAATCCTCAAGTGACGATACTGATCAGTATTGACGAACCCGATGCATCGTCACGTGACCGTTTCGGTGGTACGGCCGCCGCTCCAGTATTTGCTCGTTTGGTTCCCGGTGTAATGCACGAATTAGGTATTGAGGCAACTGGTTCAGGAACTGGTTGCAAGGCGGGCGCCAAGTCTGTCGGACACTGATCGGATCATGAAACATGGCGCGCTATTCAGTTTCTCCGTTGACTGTCGACAGCCTTGTCATGCATGCCGATATAGCGGCAACGATTGTTGGTAATAAGAACGTTGTCTTTTCTGGGATAACTCAGGATTCTCGCAATGTTGAACCGGGCGACATTCTGTGTTGCGTTCGGGGAGAGTTGTTCGATGGACATCAGTTCGTCAATGAAGCAATCTCGCGCGGAGCGGTTGCAGTGCTCGTCGACCATGTTGATGGATTACTTGAATCATCTGTTGTCCAAGTCGTCGTGCCGGATGTTCGTGCGGTGCTTGGTCGGGTCGCCTCCGCTGCTTTTCGACACCCTGCATCTTCTTTGAAGATGATTGGGATCACAGGAACGAATGGCAAAACAACAACTGCGTCAATCCTTGGGTCGTTGTTAACGGCTCAAGGCGGCTTTGTGCACGTGATGGGAACACTGACAGGAGCGCGGACCACACCTGAATCAATAGATTTGCACGCTCAATTGCGTTCGTGCGTGGACTCGGGAATCGATCATGTTGTGATGGAAGTGTCGTCGCATGCGTTGGAACACCACCGTGTGGATGGAATCGTTTTCGACGTCGCCATTTTTACGAACCTCGGACATGACCATCTTGATTTTCATGGCACTATGGAAAATTACTTTGCAGCAAAGAGGAGACTGTTCACCTCTGAACAAGCGAGAGTTGCTGTAGTTAATACAGATGACCCCTATGGACATCAGTTGCAATCGGAAGCTGTTATTCCAACGTTGCCGTTTTCGTCGTCAAATGTAAGGAACGTTGAAGTGACAGCTTCCAAAGTTTCATTTACTTGGAAGAATCTCGACATCCGTGTTCCGATTGGGGGCACATTCGCAGTCATGAATGCGCTTGCTGCAATAACCGCAGCCCATGAACTTGGTGTTTCTGATGAGCGCATTATCAGCGGATGCGCTTTGGTGCAGACCGTTCCGGGGCGATTCGAATCTGTTCCCAATGAGGCAGGCATCGACGTTGTGGTCGACTTCGCTCATACTCCAGAAGCGTTGCAGGGCTTATTGACCAGTGCACGAGAAATTGCCCGCGAAGGATTAATAGTGGTCTTTGGATGCGGCGGAGACAGGGACCATGCAAAGCGCCCCCTGATGGGGGGCATCGCATCTCGCGGTGCGGACATTGTGATTATTACCTCTGATAATCCACGAAGCGAAGACCCTGAGCGCATAGTCGCCGAAGTCATGTCAGGCGTTGGGGTCAATCATGCATTGGTTAGTTCCATCGTGAATCGGGAAAAAGCAATTGAATCCGCCATCTTGGGTGCAAAGCGTGGTGACATGGTGGTTATCGCTGGCAAGGGTCATGAAACAACCCAGGAAATCAATGGCGTGATGACGCCTAGCAGCGATGTAGCAATTGCTGCCAAAACACTTCGAGTACGAGAGGAGAAAACGAAATGATTGCAGTTCTTATCGCAGGAGCAGTGGCAATGGTGTTATCTCTCTTTGGTACACGCGCGTTGATTTCATTTTTCGATCGGATTGGGAAAGGTCAGCCAATTCTTGGTTCTGCTGACCATGGTCCCGTCCATCACATGAAAAAGCAAGGGACAGCCACTATGGGCGGAATAGCCATCATGGTGTCCGCATTCATTGGTTGGGCTGTTGCACATTTACGCGGCGGCATCGCTCTTTCTGACCAGGCAATGATTATGTGGGCCATCTGCGGAGTCTTGTCAGTTATTGGTTTCCTTGATGACTATTTAAAAGTGCATCGTGCACAAAATCGTGGAATCTTTTGGAAGAAAAAGGGCTACATCACCTTTGGACTTGTCGTTGTGATGATGACGTGGCTACTTCTGGGTACAGGTGTTAGCGAAACCTTGTCGTTTACGCGATTTGATTTCCCTGGATGGCAATTGTCTCCAGTTCTGTGGGTTGTATGGACATCGCTGATGGTGTGGGCAACAACGAATGCTGTCAATGTGACTGATGGCCTCGACGGTCTGGCCGCTGGTTCTGCATTGTTCGGATTTCTTGCTTTTACGGTCATTGCATATTGGGCATTTCGAAATCCCGATATTTATCATTTGGTCAACCCTCTTGACTTGGCAGTGTTTTCTGCAGCAATGGCAGGTGCGTGTGGAGGGTTCCTGTGGTGGAATGCGGCGCCAGCACGAATTTTTATGGGTGACGTGGGCGCTTTAGGAATTGGTGCAGCATTGGGCCTGTTGGCAGTGACTACCAATACACACATGTTGCTACCGCTTGTTTGTGCACTCAATGTGATGGAGGCTGGATCGGTTGCTTTGCAGATGGGCGTATTCAAAGCATCGGGTCGAAAGAAACGTTTGTTCCGCATGTCGCCAATTCATCATCATTTTGAACTTCTCGGGTGGCCTGAGACCACAGTCATCATTCGATTTTGGATTTTGTCTGGAATCTGTGTGGCTGTCGCAGTAGGAATGTTTATTGCAGACTTCACACATATTGCCGATTCCTTTGCCGGGAGATGACATGAAACGGGTGGCGGTTTTTGGCCTGGCTCTTGCCGGTGCAGCGGCTGCGCGTGCCGTGGCAGCGCGAGGTATCGAAGTGGTTCTGTCCGATGATGCAATCGTGGATGAACATCGTCGTCTCGCCACTGAACTCGGTTGCACAATTGTCCCAGTGGATACTCAGTCCGATCTTGTGGCATTTCTCGACGGGGTCGATGTTTTGATTCCTGCGCCTGGAGTAGCTCCGCATCACCGCGTGATCGTTGAAGCGCTTGTGCGTGACATTTCTGTACGTACTGAAATTGATATTGCTTATGAATGGGAACAACAGAGAAGCGGTGGACCACGGCCCATTCTCGGGGTAACGGGGACAGACGGTAAAACAACGACCACGATGATTACGGCGGCGTTGTTGCGAGACAGTGGACGTTCGGTTGGTGAGGTGGGCAACACCGACCTTCCTTTTATGGCGGCTATCGATCAGCCGTTTGATGCATTCGTTGTCGAGTGTTCAAGTTTCCGATTGCAGTTCACAGACGCTTTTCGCTGTGATGCGTCTGTGTGGCTCAATTTGGCTCCGGACCATCTTGATTGGCATGGTTCACTAGAAAACTACACAGAAGCTAAGCGTCGTTTGTGGGCACATTCTCAACCAAGTGATGTAGTTGTTGCGCCTGTCAACAATGAACTGATTCTTGAATCTGCTCGTTCCGTCGGATCACGCAGTGTCACCTTTGGTCTCGACTCTGGCGACTACACGGTGTCGGCCGGATTGTTGGTGTGTGCGCATGGAGCTATCTGTGCAGTGGATGAATTATGGCGGGCACTTCCACATGACATCACTAACTCGTTGGCAGCTGCAGCATTAGTGATTGAATCAGGGTTAAGTGCTGTGGGCGATGTCGCCTCGCCCTTGCACAATTTTGAAGTAGCACATCATCGCATTGAACTCGTTGGCCATTTCGATGGGTCGGCATGGTATGACGACTCGAAAGCAACGAGTCCTCATGCGGCGCTGACTGCGATTCGATCGTTTGAAAACATTGTGTTGATAGCGGGTGGTCGCAATAAGGATTTGGATCTCACACAGATGGCTACAGAACCCAAACGAATGGCGGGTGTGGTGGCAATTGGTGACGATGCTGAAGCCATTCGTCGAGCTTTTGAAGGTGTGTGTGTCGTGCGCGATGCCACGTCAATGGATGACGCGGTTGTCCTTGCTCACGGCATGGCACACGGCGGTGCAACTGTTCTGTTGTCTCCAGGTTGCACGAGTTATGACTGGTACAACAACTACAACGAACGTGGTGACGACTTTCAAGACAAGGTGCGAAAGCACTTTAACCGAATAGAAACGAGTTCATAATGGTCACTGAAAAACGAACTGCGCCGACGCTCAAAGAACGCCGACTTGCGACTCTTCGTCGTACCGGAGTGACTGACCGTCATCGTGTGGCTCTAGAGAAACCATCTGCGGCCTTCTTCTGGATTCTGATCATCGTTATTTCGTTTGTCATGTTGGGTCTCGTCATGGTGTTGTCATCATCTTCAGTGACGAATTTACATTCAGGCAGTTCGGCATGGGCAATGTTCGAACGCCAATTGGTATGGGCTGCTTTGGGAGCAGTTGCAATGTGGGCGGCGTACGAATTTCCCTACGAAACATGGCGTAACACATTTCTTCTGAAGTCCGTCGTTGGGTCGGTTGTGCTTTTAAACGTCATCGTGATTTTGAAGGGCGCGTTAGTACATGGCGCACGCGCATGGCTCGACATTGGTCCGTTTCGGATGCAGCCCTCAGAATTTATGAAAATTGCTGTTGTCCTTTACTGCGCAAACCTGATGTCTCATCGACATCGTTCGGTCCAGATCACCAGCATCGTGTTGTGGCCAATGATTGCTGCAATGGGAGTTAGTGCCGGTCTGTGCGCACTTCAGAAGGACTTTGGCGGAAGCCTGATCTTTGCTGGAGTCGTGCTAGCCATGATGTTTATTGCTGGTCTGCCAGCGCGACAGCTAGTTGCGACCACAGCGAGTGTTGCGGTTCTCGGAGTTTTCGTACTTAATTTTGCAAGCAACGCCAGCGCTCGAATGTTTGCGTTTATGCATCTTGATGCCACGAAGGAAGACAGCGGATATCAGGTGTATCAATCTTTATTGAGTATCGCTAATGGCGGCTGGTCGGGGACTGGAATCGGATCTGGCACCAGTAAATGGGGATACGTCCCACTTGCCTACAGCGACTTTATTTTTTCAGTGATTGCTGAAGAGATGGGAATTTTCGGCTCATTGATGGTCATCGGTGGGTTCTTGGCCTTAGTGATTTTCGGATTACAGGTCGCTCTCTCAGCGCCTGACACCCACGGTGCCTTTATTGCGGGTGGCATATCTGCATGGTTCGGAGTGCAGGCGTTAGTGAATGTGGGCGGAGTAGTTGGTGCACTTCCGATGACAGGGTTAACTCTGCCTTTCTTGTCGTACGGTGGCTCGTCTCTCATCGCTTCGATGGCTGCAGCAGGTTTATTGTTGAACGTAGCGCGAGACGTAAAGACTTCGCACTAAATCATGGTGTACGCAGTAGTGACCGGTGGTGGAACAAGTGGCCATGTAATTCCGGCCATAGCCATTTGTGAGTTACTTGTTGAAGCTGGTCATCCTGTATCTGACATTCGCTACGTCGGTTCTCGAAGAGGAGTAGAGCAAGAGTTGATGCAGTTGACTGAGATCACTTCAGAGTATCTTCCCATTTCCGGTTTGCAGCGTTCATGGAACTTTCAGGGGATTTCTCGAAATGCCGTACTCCCGTGGCGCTTGTTACGAAGCCGTGTGCTTGCTCGTGGTCTCATCAAATCATGGAGACCAAGTGTCGTCATCTCGGTTGGTGGATATGCAAGCGAACCAATGTCACGGGCGGCACTTGCAGCAGATGTGCCCTTGGTGTGTGTGAGTTACGACAGAGTTCCTGGATTGGCGACTCGTCATCAAGCAAAACATGCCGCAATTTCCGCAGTTGCGTTCGAGGGAAGCGACCTTCCTCGCTCGGTGTTAACGGGGGCGCCAGTTCGTAAAGAATTGCGTGGATTAGATATTTCTACGTCCCGTGAATCATCGCGTTCCTCGCTCGGTATTTCTCCGCACGCACGCATGGTGGTTGTCATGGGCGGGTCTTTAGGTTCTGGTGTATTGAATGCAATGGTTGCTGATTTATTGCGTTCACTAGTGGAAACTCAATCGGTGGTGTACCACATATGCGGTCAGCGCTTTGTGCGCGATCCCATGCCACATGTACCAGCGGGTGTGCAATACGTCCGTGTTGGCTATGAAGACCGAATGGCAGATGTCTACAGCGCATTAGATGTCTTGGTTTCCCGGGCAGGTGCAAGTTCAGTTGCGGAAATCGCCACAGTTGGTGTTGCTGCAGTTTTGTTTCCGTGGCCTGATGCAGCAGATGGTCACCAAGAGCTGAATGCCAGATGGCTAACAGATGCCGAAGCTGGAATTCTCATGGATGATGCCGCGTGTGTAGATGGACGGGCAGTGGCAGAGGTCACTCAATTGTTGGCAGATCGTGATCGAGTGTCAGCGATGGCTCGTACTGCCTATCAATTAGGAGCCCTACATCGAAGCTCTGCTTTAGTTGATGCAATCGAGGGGGCCGCACGTGCGACTGTCGCGCGTGGAACAATGGACGACTGATGAACGTCTCTCGCCGACTCGCCGAACCACTTGTTGCGCTTGAAGTGCCTCTTCGATGCCACATTGTCGGTATTGGTGGTCCCGGGATGAGCGCGATTGCTCGCTTGTTGGTTGAAATGGGTCATACGGTGACCGGGTCAGATCTTCACGATTCAGAGGTAATTGATGAACTTCGTCAGCGTGGCGCAGAAATTTCTATTGGCCATCAGGAGTCAGTTGTTCACGGAGTAGACGTTGTTACATACTCAACGGCAATTCCATCTACCAATGTTGAATTGGAAGAGGCTCGGCGCTGTGGAATACCAACTCGCCATAGGTCTGGCATCTTGGCCTCGTTGTGTGCCGCTACAAACGCAATTGGTATCGCCGGTACCCACGGAAAGACAACTACTACAGCGCTCGTGACTTCGATGACAACTGCTGGCGGCCTGCATCCTTCATCAATCATTGGAGCAGACGTTCTTGGAGTCACAGGGAATGAGTATGGAGATGGGTCTCTTCTCATTATTGAGTCAGATGAAAGTGATGGGACACTCGATGTTCTTCCCTTGTCATCTCTGGTGGTGACAAATATTGATATTGATCACCTTGATTACTTTGGATCTTTTGAAGCCATAAAGGAATGCTTTGCTGATGCAACCACGCGTACGTATGGCGCTGTCGTACTAAATGCAGATGATGTGGGTTCTTCAGAATTACTGAACGCACTTGGCAGGGACCCCCGAGTGACAACATTCGGATGGTCAGAACGTTCCACGGTCCGCATTACATCAGCAGAACCGCACAGTGAGGGCACAATGGTTGCTCTTCAATTCTCAGGCCGGACGTACACGTGTGCATTGAAACTACGTGGTGAACATAATGTGATGAACTTTGCTGCGGCCCTTGCGATGGCAATTCGTCTTGGCGTCGATCCGGTCGTCGCATGTACGGCAGCCTCGGCTTTCCGTGGCGTTGCTCGTCGATTCACTGAACGTGGCGATTTCCGCGGATCATTACTCATTGACGACTATGCACATTTGCCAGCGGAGATTTCCGCCACAATCGATGCGGTGCGTTCGCACCCAGCATTGTCGGGTCGTGTGGTGGCTGTGTTTCAACCGAATCGATATCACCGCATTGCCACAATGGCGGATTCGTATGCCGATTGTTTTGTGAACGCAGATCGCATTGTGATTACTGATGTGTACGCATCAGGTACTCAGAAGATTGATGGTGTCACAGGAGAACTGGTGGTCAATGCCATTCGTCGTGCCCATAAAGATGCCGATGTGGTGTGGGCGCCGTCACGCGCTAACACTGTTGCAGCTGTCGAGTCATGGGTTACTCCTGGCGACATCTGTATTTCGATGGGTTGTGGCGATATTGAATCCTTCCCTGACGACTTACGTGGGGTTTTGGCGTGACTACTGGCGCACTCTTTGCTGAGTTGGCTGCGGTAGGTCTTGATGTTCATAGCGATAGGCCGCTTGCCCCACTCACTACCTATGGGGTCGGCGGCAACGGTGCATGTGTTGTCAAAGTGTCATCTGTCGACCACGTCGTTGCGGTGTCTGAGGTTTTGCATCGTCACCCAGGGGTAGACACTCTTGTAATGGGTCGTGGCAGCAATCTTTTGATCGCAGATATCGGCTTCAATGGTCTTGTCATAGTTATGGCGCCGTCAAGTACTGAAAATGCTGTGAGCGTTGACGGTGACATTGTGGAAGCGGGGGGCGCAATGTTGATGCCGGTGCTGGCCAGACGGTCTGTCGGGGCAGGACGTGGTGGTCTTGAATGGTGCGTCGGAATACCTGGCACTGTGGGTGGTGCAGTGCGAATGAATGCAGGCGGCCATGGCGCCGATATGGCTTCATCTGTGGTTGATGCCACCGTGTTGTCTCTTCGTAGCGGCATTATCGCGCGCGTGCCTGCTGAACAACTTGATTTCTACTTTCGTGGTTCGGCATTATCAAACAATCACGTTGTGCTTTCGGTTCGAATGAAAACTGCAGCCCAAGAAGCGGCAACCGGTACAACTGAAATCAACGCCGTAGTCGGCTGGAGGCGCGAGCATCAACCAGGTGGCCGTAATGCCGGCTCGGTGTTCGTGAATCCTGGTTCAGGTGACGAAAGTGCCGGGGCTCTTATTGATTCTGCAGGTCTTCGAGGTTTCACAATTGGTGCAGTCACAGTGTCAGAAAAGCACGCAAATTTCATTCAGGCCGGAGAAGGTTCAACCGCTGCTGACATTGCTGCCGTGATGTCGCATGTGCAAAGTACTGTAGAAGATGTTCATGGCATTCGTCTGTATAGCGAAGTATGTCTTGTCGGATTCTCTGCAGACCTCATGACTCGTTTTTCACATCCTTCCCACGCTTCTGCACCACACGTTGCTGCCAAGAATGAATTGCACAGACTTCTCGGGGATCACGCATGACAGATTCTGAAGATCAAAGTTCTAAAGAACGGGTAGAAGAAATATCAGTCACAGAAGTGTCTGATCAAGTGTTGCAAGAGCTGTCGGGCCTCTTTGGCAGTCGCGAAGGCGTGACAGTGATAGATCCAGATGAGCATGTCGAACCCAGCGATGACACACCGACAGACATTATTGATGTGGCGGTTTCGGCAGTTGAAAACGACACATCACACGATGCGGAATTGTCAGAAACAGAGACTGTTGTCATTGTTGACCCCAGCGTGGAAGAGATTCGGCGGTCGGAACCGATTGACCCATTGCTCAATGGAATGGCTGAAGACACAGGCACATTGGTCGTCATCGATGACGACCTGGATCGTGTGGTCATCGTCGACGATGACAGACCAGACCCAACATTTGAAGAGAGGCAACGACGGTCACGACGACGTGAACGCTTGCAAAAAGTCAAGTGGCTAAAGCTTGCGGGTGTGATTGTGGCATCAGTAGTTGTAGTGATTGCGCTACTGGCGTCGCCGATTTTTGCGATTCGGTCAGTGACCATTGAGGGAAATGTCTATACCTCTAAGGAAGTTCTGGTGAAGGTTACAAAAACGTTGAAGGGTGCATCAGTGTTCACTGTGAATACTGGCAAGGCACGCGAGTTGTTGCTCGCAGATTCCTGGGTGTCTGACGTGCGGATCACCACCCGATTTCCCGGTAAGGCGCTCGTTGAAATAGCGGAAAGAATTCCCGTTATTTGGTACGTGGGCGATGATCAAAAAGCGCGCATTGTCGATGCCCGAGGACATGTCATCGCAGTACTTGCTGGTTGGCCGACAAAGTACCTGCGTGTCGGCGGTGTCGGGCCATCTCTCGAGGCAGGGGCCGTGGCCGACGATGTCTATAGAGCGGCAGCTCAACTTGTGCTGGCACTGCCAGATGAACTGCGGCCGTTGGTGAAATCTCTTGAAGTCAGCGCAGGAGGGGAGCTTGCAATGACCCTTGCAGGCGGAACCCTCGTTCGTTTTGGACCACCCAATGACTTGCAGAGCAAGTTGGTAGCCGTGGTTGTGCTGTTGCGGCGCCAGAATCCATCAACCTTGGCAATTATTGACGTTTCCACGGGTGAACCAACCGTTCAGATCCGCTAAACGATCATCCGAAACGGGGATTGCCACATATATCGCTCGTGATGTGGGAAACTTAGGAAACTCAGTCCTTACGGACTCCTTACTGGAGGTAAATGGTCGATGGCCGGTGCACCACAGAATTATCTCGCCGTTATAAAGGTGATTGGCATTGGCGGAGGCGGCGTTAACGCTGTTAACCGCATGATCGATGCTGGTCTTCGCGGCGTCGAATTTGTCGCAATTAACACAGACGCGCAAGCCCTTCTTATGAGCGATGCTGATGTCAAGCTCGATATTGGTCGCGATCTCACTCGAGGTCTTGGTGCAGGTTCTGACCCAGACGTTGGTCGCGCAGCTGCCGAAGCGCATCGTGAAGAAATCGAAGAACTTATTAATGGTTCAGACATGGTTTTCATTACTGCAGGTGAAGGCGGAGGTACCGGAACAGGTGCTGCACCAATTATCGCTGAAATCGCAAAGTCTCTCGGAGCACTTACTATCGGTGTCGTAACACGTCCGTTCCAATTTGAAGGTCGTCGTCGTGCTGTTCAGGCAGACAATGGAATTCAACGTTTGAAGGAAAAAGTCGACACTCTGATTGTTATTCCGAATGATCGACTTCTGACCGTTGCGAACGATAAGACATCACTGGTAAATGCATTCAAGATGGCTGATGAGATCTTGTTACAAGGCGTGGCGGGTATTACAAACCTCATTACGACTCCTGGACTTATCAACACCGACTTCGCAGACGTCAAGATGATCCTTACCAGTGCGGGCTCTGCCCTTATGGGAATTGGTATTGCCAGCGGAGACAATCGTGCGGTTGTTGCAGCAAAAGATGCTATTTCGAGCCCAATGCTCGAGGCAGCTATCGATGGTGCGCGAGGTATTTTGCTCAATATCACTGGTCCGTCCAGCATGGGTCTCTTCGAAGTCAACGCTGCGGCCGAAGTGGTGCACGGAGTTGCTCATCAAGACGCGAACATCATTTTCGGTACTGTCATCGACGACGAAATGGGCGATGAAATCAAGGTCACCGTTATCGCAGCTGGGTTCGAACGTTGGGATGCAGGGTCAAGTGGCTCATCCATTGGTACTCGCACTTCAACGCGTCCGACAGATGCGCGACCATCAACAGGCAACGTGCGCGACATTTTCTCTGATAGCGATCCGTTGTCAGACGATGACGATGATTTCGACGTTCCGTCTTTCTTGAAATAGAAGTTCACTCATGATCGACGCCAACGCGGTGGCCGATCGCGTGGCACACGTTCGTTCAGTCATCAATGAAGCTGGTGGGACTGATGTCTCGCTAGTGGCTGTAACAAAATCTTTCGGAATCGATGCTCTTCGTGCTGCGTCGACAGCCAAGTGCGATGCAGTGGGTGAGAACTATGCCCAAGAGCTGCTAGAAAAAACTGCAGAAGGTATGCCGCTCATTGATGTCCACTTCATTGGGGCACTGCAGTCAAACAAGGTGCGGTTGTTGGCGGGGCACATTGCGTTGTGGCAGTCCGTAGATAGGGAATCAGTTGTGGACGAATTGGGGCGTCGATCACCGGGTGCGTCCATTTTGATACAGGTTGATACAACGGGGGAGCCCTCCAAAGGCGGGGTGACACCTCCTCAACTAGATGCATTGAGAGCGCGAGCAGAGTCTCGAGGCCTCATCGTGAAGGGATTGATGACAATTGGTCCGACGGATGGAATGCAGGAAGAGTGCGAGAAATCCTTTGGGATGTTGCGTCATTTGGTCAATGAACAAGGCTTATCAGTCTGTTCAATGGGAATGTCGGCCGATTATCCGATTGCCGTTGCGTGTGGTTCCACAATGGTCAGGGTGGGAAGCGGCCTCTTTGGTGACAGAGTGCGCGTCACGAATTAGACGTGTCCCACATCTGCTATTCGAAGTGCATTAGCCTATGAATATGTCATTTTTCCGCCGCGCAATGGATTACCTCGGTCTGAGTGGGGAAGAAGCCTACGACGACTACGACATGTCGATGGAGTACGAACGACCACAACGTGTCGGACGCCCTGCCCCCGACCAAGGTCGTCGCTCCAATTTTGATCCTGAATACTCGTCAGAAACGCAGCGCCCTGCTGCGCGCCCAATACGTGTTGATGACACCGGAGCAGCACGTCGTCCTGATGATTCAGGTTTGCAAGTGCGCCCTGTCGGCACTGCGCGTACGTCTCCCACAGTTCGCACGATTCCTTCTTCTGGAGAAACTGTCACTGTTCGCCCTCGCAACTTCAATCAAGCGCAAGAAATTGCCGATCACTTCAAAGATGGTGTTCCGGTGATTGTGAATCTTGAAGGTGCTGATCGGGAAATGTCTCGTCGTATTATTGATTTCGCAAGTGGCATGTGTTACGCACTGAGCGGAACAATGGAAAAAGTAGGCAGTGGCGTCTACTTGTTAAAGCCGGCTGTGAGTTTCGACTCACCTCGCTACTAAGGATTCTTTATGGGACTTGTGTGCGCCATTGCAAATATCTATGTCTTGATTGTGGTTGCCCGCGCAATTTCGACATTCTTTCCTATCTCTTCAGGTAGTCCGTTTCTTCCCCTTGTTGACTTTCTCTACAAGGTCACAGAGCCAGTATTCACACCCATTCGTCGCGTACTTCCCACTATGGGGCCATTTGATTTCACACCATTAGTGGTTCTCATTGGTATTCAGGTCATCGCGCGCATCCTTGGGTGCTGAGCCCTTTACGCCCCTAGCCTTACTGCGTGACGTATCCAAAGGTTGACCCCCAGCCGAATTTTCCTCATATGGAAGAAGGCGTGCTGGCACGGTGGGAACGTGACCAGACATTCGCAAAGAGTCTTGCGCTACGTCCCGTTGGCACAAATGGCGACAATGAATTCATCTTTTACGACGGCCCTCCCTTCGCAAACGGAATGCCTCACTACGGTCATTTACTCACCGGCTTTGTGAAGGATGCTGTACCGCGTTACCAAACGATGCGTGGCCGCCATGTTGATCGCCGATTTGGCTGGGACTGTCACGGTCTCCCAGCAGAAGTAGAAGCCGAGAAAGAACTCGGTATCGCCGGACATCCTGCCATTGCCGCATTCGGAATCGACAAATTCAATGATGCATGTCGCACAAGCGTGTTGCGATACACCGATGAATGGCAGCGATACGTCACGCGCCAAGCTCGTTGGGTTGATTTTGAAAATGACTACAAGACACTCGATACCCCGTATATGGAGAGTGTCATGTGGGCATTTAAGACTCTTCATGACAAGGGTCTGATCTACGAGGGCTTTCGTGTGCTCGCATATTGTTGGCGTTGCGAGACTCCGTTGTCGAATACAGAAACCCGAATGGATGACGTCTACAAAGATCGCCAAGATCCGGCGCTGACTGTTTCGTTCACCCTTGATTCGGGAGAAAAGATTCTTGCGTGGACCACAACTCCGTGGACACTGCCGTCCAACTTGGCGCTTGCAGTTGGTCCAGACATTGACTATGCATTCCTTCAGCACCCAGATGGCAATACTTACATCGTGGCGAGTGCTCGCTTGGGCTCGTATGAAAAAGAACTTGAAGGTTCAGAGCTGCTGCGCACCGTGAAGGGTCGCGAACTAGTTGGCCGTCTCTATACGCCATTGTTCCCATTCTTTGCCGGAACAAATAATGCTTTTCAGATTCTCGGTGCTGACTTTGTGACAACTGAAGACGGAACTGGTGTTGTGCACATGGCGCCTGGTTTCGGTGAAGACGACCAAATCGAATGCAATGCCGCTGGTATTCCCACGCTGTGTCCCATGGACGAACACGGGTGCTACACAGCTGAAATCACGCCGTGGGTTGGAAAGCATGTGTTTGAGGCCAACTCAGACATTGTGCGCACACTGAAGGACATGGGTGTCGTTGTCCGTCACGATTCATACAACCACTCATATCCACATTGTTGGCGTTGCGCTGAGCCACTTGTGTATCGCGCTATTTCGTCATGGTTCGTAGAGGTCACAAAATTCCGTGACCGCATGGTCGAACTGAATGAACAAATTACTTGGTCGCCCGAGCACATTAAAGACGGTTCGTTCGGTAAATGGATAGCGAATGCCCGTGACTGGGCAATCAGTCGTAATCGATTCTGGGGTTCGCCCATTCCTGTTTGGAAGAGTGACGACCCGTCTTATCCGCGCCTTGATGTATACGGAAGTCTGGCTGATTTGTCACGCGATTTCGGGGTGGAAGTAACTGATTTACACCGCCCAAATATTGACGTCCTCGTACGACCAAACCCCGATGATCCAACGGGCAAGTCAATGATGCGTCGCGTTCCTGAAGTGCTTGACTGCTGGTTTGAGAGCGGCTCAATGCCATTTGCTCAAGTTCATTACCCGTTCGAAAACCGGGAATGGTTCGACAATCACTATCCGGGTGACTTCATTGTTGAATACATCGGTCAAACGCGCGGATGGTTCTACACATTGCACGTTCTAGCAACGGCACTATTTGATCGGCCTTCTTTTACGTCATGTATCAGTCATGGAATCGTTCTTGGTGATGATGGCGCAAAGATGTCGAAGAGTTTGCGTAATTATCCTGATCCGATGGCTGTGTTTGATTCTCATGGCGCTGATGCAATGCGTTGGTACCTGTTGTCATCACCCATCCTGCGTGGCGGTGATTTCTCGGTCACTGAACAAGGAATGCGAGAGACCGTGCGTCAAGTTCTGTTGCCGCTATGGAACTCGTATTATTTCCTTGCCTTGTATGCGAACGCCGACGGTATATCTGGTGTTGTTCGCACTGATTCGTCAAATGTGCTTGACCAATACGTTCTAGCCAAACTTGCTGATTCAGTTGAATCAGTCACGGCATCAATGGATGTATATGACCTGTTCGCAGCGTGCCAAACAATTAGAAACTTTCTTGATGTTCTAACTAATTGGTATATCCGCAGAAGTCGTGACCGGTTTTGGGCTGGAGATCAAGATGCCATTGATACTTTGCATACAGTTCTTGATTATGTCGTGCGTATCGCTGCGCCACTTCTTCCGCTTGTCACTGACGAAGTATTCCAAGGACTCCACGGAGCAGAGGCGGGAAGTGTTCATCTCACTGACTGGCCCTCGTCCACGGAACTACCACGCAATGCGGTACTAGTCACTGCAATGGATATGGTCCGTGACGTCTGCTCGTCGGCGTTGTCTGTGCGCAAAGCACATGGTCGTCGTGTTCGTTTGCCGCTTGCGTCACTCACTATTGCTGCAGCAAATGCTGCATCGCTTGATGGCTTCCTCGACATTGTGCGCGACGAAGTAAACGTGCGCGACGTGGTGCTCACGGCTGACGTGGATTCAATCGCGTCATACGAATTACAGGTTGTTCCGGCAATTGTTGGTCCGCGACTTGGGCCACGCACTCAAGCGGTCATCGTCGCAGTGAAAAAAGGTAATTGGACCCAGGATGGCGATGTCATCAATGTTGCGGGCGAGTCGCTTCAGCCAGGAGAATATTCACTCAAATTGGTGACCCAAGCAGGTTCTGCCAGCGCACCATTGCCGGGCGGGGTCGGCGTTGTTTTGCTCGACGTCAATGTGACTCCTGAATTAGAAGCGGAAGGTTCAGCCCGAGACATCGTGCGTGCGGTGCAACAGGCTCGCCGTGAAGCCGACCTTGATATCTCAGACCGAATCATCGTGACATTGTCCGTTGATGATCTGTTGAAGGCCCAGATCTTGCCTCATGTCGGACTCATTGCGGGCGAGACCCTTGCCCTCGAGGTGCTCTTTGATGCAACGGGGGAGCGCGTCACTGCGGTGGAGGGCGCTCTCATTGGGGTGTCGGTCGCTCTCGCTAGTTGAGAAAATACCGTTTTCGGCCGTAGCCTCACGGGGCAACACGGGCGGATGCCTGACGCAAGGAGAGAGTGCTCATTATGGCAACGAAGAAAAAGACCACCCCCGCTAAGAAGGTTGTCAAGAAGGCTCCTGCAAAGAAAGCTGCTCCAGCAAAGAAGGCAGCTCCGGCGAAAAAAGTTGTCCCAGCAAAAAAGGCAGCTCCAGCGAAAAAAGTTGGTCCTGCGAAGAAGGTTGCTCCTGTCAAGAAAGTTGTCCCAGCAAAGAAGGCAGCTCCAGTAAAAGTTGTTGCTCCCGCTCCTGTGGTTGCTGCTCCTGCACCAGCTCCTGTAAAAAAAGTTGTTAAAAAGCCAGAGCCACCGAAGCGTCCCGTCATCGTGAAAGGACGATCAGAAGATGGCATCACATCGTCAAAAGATTTTGACTTGAAGTTCCTCTTCGCACAACGTGAAGCACTTCAGGCAGAACGCATCAAGTTGGTTGGCCAGGCGAACCGTCTCGAGAATGAAGCAAACGCCATGATCGCTGATGCTGAAATGGGTGACGTGAAGTTTGATGATGAAGGCGGCGAAGGTGACACCATGGTTGTCGAGCGTGAACAAGATCTTGTTTTGTCTGCTGCGGCTCGCCAAACAGTTGAAGAGATTGATGCCTCGCTCGCTCGTATGAAAACTGGTGAGTATGGCTATTCCGTTGTGTCAGTCCTGCCAATTCCCAAGGAGCGTTTGCGCGCTATTCCATGGGCGACAGAGCTTGTTACTGAACGTGCCGGTGGACTAGGACGCCGCTAGGCGTTCCAGCACATCTGTGTTAGCAATTCGCCGACAGGCGATACTAATTGGCCTTGTAGTTCTTCTTGACCAAGTGACGAAGTCTTGGGCGGTGTCTACTTTGGCCGATGGTCATGTGATTCATGTCTTTGGTTCGTTGCAGTTCTCGCTTGGATTCAACAGCGGCTTTGCGTTCTCTCAGGGGCAAGGCATGGGCCCATTAGTCGGTATTTTCGCGATTATCGCAGTTCTGTTTTTATTGCGAGCAGTGCGTAAGGCAACAACTCAATTATCTGCACTGGCACTATGTGCAATTGTTGCGGGCGCAATTGGCAATATCGCTGATCGATTCTTTCGCGGTGAGGGTTGGCTACATGGTCGGGTCGTGGATTTCATCGACGTTCAGTGGTGGCCCGTGTTCAATGTTGCAGATTCATCGATAACTGTGGGGGCATGTGCGCTTATTGCTGCCATGCTGATGGAAGCACGTAACGGAAAAGGTGTTGACAAAACACATGAAAGTTGAAGAAACACTGCCATCGGCATTGAACAATGAACGCCTCGACCGCATTGTGTCGCTGATTGCTGATATTTCTCGCACCGATGCCTCGAAACTGATTGCAAGTGGGGGCGCCACAGTTGATGGTGCGCCAGCTCCATCTGGCAAAGTCCGATTACATGAAGGACAAATTGTTGTCGTTGATCTCGACATGGTGCCCGTAGCTGAACCTCCAGGTCCTGACGCAAGCATTGTGCTTGATGTTGTCTATGTCGACGACGACATCATCGTGGTGAATAAAACGGCGGGTCTCGTGGTGCACCCAGCATCTGGTCACGGCCTCGGAACATTAGTGAATGGTATTTTGGCGTTGTATCCCGAAGTGGCTGATGTAGGACAACCTGCTCGTCCCGGAATTGTGCATCGTCTTGATGCCGGCACAACAGGGATGATGGTTGTTGCGCGCTCGCAACGTGCATACGACTCACTGGTATCGGCATTGACCGAACATGAGGTAGGTCGCGAGTACATTGCGCTTGCATGGGGTCACTTCGATTCACCGACTGCTGTTGTTGATGCAGCGATGGGGCGCGACCCGCGCGATCCGATGCGTATGGCTGTTGTTCATAATGGCAAGTGGGCGCGCACGCATCTTGAGGTTGAAACTGAATTTAATCATCCTGCGTTGTTAACGCTGGTGCGATGCTCGCTTGAAACTGGTCGCACGCATCAGATTCGTGTGCATCTCGCAGCCGTTGGTCATCCTGTTGTTGGCGATGCTATGTATGGCGGCGCAAAGTCAGCATTGGTGGCACCGCGACCCATGTTGCACGCACGACGATTAACACTGGTTCATCCTGGTTCGGGAGAAGAAATGTCATTCGAAGCCACGCTGCCAGCCGACATGGCCGCAATCATTGCAAAGTGCTCGTTCGAGATTCCGGAAAAATAATTTCCGCTACTCAGTGAGAGTGCGGAGTGTTCTTCGGCCAAGGCCCTGTGCCCGTTGCGGCTGATGCAATAGTGGCAAGTGTGTAATCGTTTAGGTGGTCACGCATGTGATGAGCCGCAACATCCCAAATAGCGAGCAAGACGCATTGTCCATCGTGATCACACGAGCCATCTTGATGGGGTTGTCCAAAGTCACCAAGGGTGATGGGTCCGTCAACGGCAGAAATAATGTCGGACAGACGAATATCGGCAGGAGCCTTGGCTAAGACATATCCGCCACCAACTCCGCGCTTCGAACGTACAAGTCCTGCACCTTTCAGAGCAAGGAGAATTTGTTCGAGATAGGGCTGTGGAAGCGCAGTGCGCTCGGCGATGTCTCTGACAGAGGTTGGAAGTGCGGTCTCGGAATGGAGCGCTAGCGACAATAGGGCTCGACAGGCATAATCACCTCGCGTAGAAACTCGCACATGACCATCGTAGGTGGTTGGATAGTGGTGTGAGTGCTCCGCTGCCAGTTCTACCCAATTACGCCAATGGGTGCCTCTCGGGCATCATCCCAGCGTTGTGTGCTCCAGGCGGTCCCAGAACTGTGCCTGCGTGGATGCCAGCCACGGTGAGGGGGGCACAACGTGTTGTTGTACTTCTGATTGATGGCCTCGGCTGGAATCAGTTACAGACTCACCAACACTGCATGCCAACACTCTCGGGATTTGAAGGGTCCTTCATCACCACGGTTGCTCCGTCAACCACTGCTACAGCCCTGACCTCGCTGACGACTGGATTATCGCCGGGCGAACACGGCCTGCTTGGGTATCGCATCGATATGGGCGACACGGTGATGAATGTGTTGCGGTGGGGAGATGAGAACGGTGATTTGCGCCGTCGGTACCCGCCCAATTTGGTCCAACCATGCCCGCCATTTCTCGGATCTCGAGTTCCGGTTCTCAGTAAGGGCGAACTAGAGGGAAGTGGATTCACGCTGGCCCATCTCGCCGATGTGAAGCACATGGGGTGGCGCGCAGCAAGCAGTATTCCGGTGTTGGTTCGTCAGGCTCTCGATGCTGGTGAAGATTTTGTGTACGCGTACTACGACGGAGTGGACAAGATTGCACACGAACGTGGTTTCGGTGATTTTTATGAGTCTGAGTTGCGAGCTGCTGATGGGATCGTTGCAGATATTTTGTCGGTATTGCCATCGGACACAGTGTTGATAGTGACAGCAGATCATGGTCAAGTCCATGTCGGGGAAAACACCATTATTCCGCCACGTGAGATTGTGGATCTCGTCGACCACCAATCAGGTGAAGGGCGATTCAGATGGTTACATGCAAAACGTGGACGTGCTGCCGCATTGCTCGAGGCATGTTCCGTGTATGCAGATGTGGCATGGGTTGTGACTGGCGATCAAGTCATCGATGAAAAGTGGTTTGGGCCTCGCATGAGTGACGAAGTGAAACGCCGGCTGGGTGACGTGGCTCTCGTTGCTCACCAGCCCGTCAGTTTTGAAGAACCTCTCGATGGCGGGGCATTTCCGCTGGTATGCCGTCACGGATCATTAACCGCTGACGAAATGTTGGTCCCTTTGCTTGCGAAGCGGGCATAAACAACATTCTCTGGCATCTCTGATGCCGAGGGCACACCCGACTGCTAATTTATGAACTCGCAGTGCAGTTCGCTTGCTCGTCAGCATTGGGCTGTCCGTGGGTACTAAAGGAGTCGGGAAAGTTCGTGGGTTCGTCATTTACACACCTCCACGTTCATACTGAATACTCCATGCTCGATGGGGCAGCTCGTCTTGATGAATTGGTCTCTAAGGCAGTCTCCGACGGTCAACAAGCTCTCGGCATTACCGATCACGGCAACATGTATGGAGTCATTGAGTTCTACAAAGAATGCGCGAAGCAGGGCATCAAGCCCATCCTTGGCACAGAGGCCTATATGGCCCATGATCACCGTTCCGAGCGCATTCCTCGCCGCGGGCGACTTGACGACAACGGTGGCTCAGACGAAGGCGGTCGCAAGCAGTACTACCACCTCACGTTGTTGGCTGAAAACAATGAGGGGTATCGCAACCTCATTCAATTATCTAGCCTCGCCTTTCTTGAGGGATACCACTACAAACCACGAGTTGACTGGGAACTGTTGGAAAAGTACTCGTCTGGCCTGATAGCAACCACGGGTTGCCTTGGTGGGCATGTGTTGCAGTCGCTCCTGAATGGTGACGAAAAGGGAGCAATCGCTAAGGCATCTCGATTGCAAGACATTTTTGGCAAAGACAATTTGTTTGTTGAACTTCAAGATCACGGCATCGCCAATCAACGAACCACTAATCCGAAATTGGTAGAGATTGCGCGAGCAATTGGTGCGCCAATCATCGCCACTAATGATTCGCATTACGTCAACCAAAGCGACCACATGGCCCACGATGCATTGTTGTGTGTGCAGACCGGCGCGTTAATGCGCGATCAAGATCGTTTTCGATTTGAAGGCAACGAGCATTACCTAAAGACAGCAGCTGAAATGCGTTCGGTATGGAAAGACTTGCCAGAAGCTTGTGACAACACGTTGCTTATCGCTGAACGCGCGCAAGTTGATATCACTTTTGATGAATATCAAATTCCTGATTTTCCTATTCCTGCTGACTACAAGACTCCTGCTGACTATCTGTCATTCCTCACATGGAAAGGTGCTCAGCAGCGTTGGGGAGACAACTTGCCATCAGCTGTTGTCGAGCGACTCGCATTTGAGTTGAAAACAATAAGCGACATGGGCTTTGATGCCTACTTCCTCATTGTGTGGGACCTCATTCGTCATGCTCGCGAGTCAAATATTCGCGTGGGGCCTGGTCGTGGTTCAGCTGCTGGTTGTGCCGTTGCGTATTGCTTGCGCATCACAGATCTTGACCCGTTGAAATACGACTTGCTTTTTGAACGGTTCTTGAATCCGTCTCGAATCAGCATGCCCGATATCGATATGGACTTTGACTCGCGATATCGCGATCACATGATTCACTACGCTGCTGAAAAATATGGCCGCGACCATGTGGCCCAGATCATTACGTTTGCCACCATTAAGGCTCGTAACGCGGTTCGTGACGCAGCTCGTGTATTGGGTCATGAATACGGAGTCGGTGACCGCATTGCCAAACTGATGCCAGCACTTCAGCAAGGCCGCGACACGCCTCTTGCAGCATGCTTTGAATACAGCGACGAACATGCATCTGGGTATCGCGAAGCGCAAGGTCTGCGCGACTTAGTTCTCGCAGATGAGATTGCGGCGAAAGTTGTTGAAGTAGCGAGAGGGTTAGAAGGCCTCAAGCGCTCAGACGGAATTCATGCTGCGGCAGTGGTAATCACTGGTAAGCCACTAATGGATTATCTGCCGATTCAGCGCAAAGGAAATGATGCTCCAATAGTCACGCAATATGAAATGCATGCGGTTGAATCATTGGGCCTTCTCAAAATGGACTTTCTTGGTCTGCGCAACCTAGACGTCATTGCAGATGCAGTGGAAATGATCAGGGAACAAACGGATCATGATTTCGACATTGACATCATTTCTCTTGAAGACACTGAAACTTTTGAATTACTCGGCAGGGGAGACACCATCGGTGTCTTCCAGCTTGAGTCTTTGCCAATGCAAAGTTTGTTACGTCTGATGCGGCCCACTGCATTTGAAGATGTATGCGCAGTTATTGCTTTGTATCGCCCGGGTCCGATGAGCACGAAAATGCACACCACCTACGCGAAGATTAAGAACAACCTAGAAGAACCCGAGTACTTCCATGAAGATGCTCGAGAAGTACTGCACGACACGTATGGCCTCATGGTGTACCAAGAGAGCATGATGCGCGTTGCTCAGAAATTTGCTGGCTATTCACTTGCTCAAGCAGACAACTTACGCAAAGCATGCGGAAAGAAAGATCCGAAAGCCATGGCGGCCGAAGAAGGGTCGTTTGTTGATGGCTGCGAAAAGACCGGATATGGCCGCCCGCTCGGCGAGAAGTTGTTCGACATCATCCGCGGATTCGCAGACTACGCATTTAACAAGAGCCACGCATACGGATACGGGTTAATTGCCTACCAAACTGCGTATCTCAAAGCCCATTTTCCCGTTGAATATTCTGCGTGTCTGTTGTCCTCTGTAAAGGGCAACTACGAAAAAGCTGCAGTACATCTGGCTGATGCCCGTTCGATTGGCATCACGGTTTCAAACCCTGACATCAATGAAGGTCGCTCAGACTTCGCTGCAATTACCGCTGACGGCCAGAAACGAATTGTTTTTGCATTGTCTGGAGTTCGAAATGTCGGAGAGGGAATTGTTCTTCAGATTTTGGAAGAACGAGATCGCAATGGCCCGTATGAATCGTTCCACGATTTTGCGCGTCGTGCCCCAGAGCAGGCTCTCAACAAGCGCGCCGTTGAATCGCTCATTAAGGCCGGAGCATTTGATTCATTCGGACATCCTCGTCGTGGGCTATTGATGGTTTTTGAATCGATTATTGATTCCGCGGTAGTGGCTCGCCGTGAGGAAGAAAAAGGAGTCATGTCGCTCTTTGGCGAAATGGAAGACGTGTCAACGACAGGGTGGAGCGCAGAAGTAACTGTTCCTGACATGCAGTTCACAAAGCCAGACCAATTGCGCCATGAAAAAGAAATGTTGGGTCTCTACATCTCTGATCACCCATTACGCGGAATTGAACATGCATTGCGTCGACTCGTTACTAGTTCAATTCAAGAACTGGAAGCTCGCGAATCCGGAATGGTCACAATTGGCGGAGTGATGTCCAGTCTGAACCGTCGCTTCACCAAGAAGGGTGATCAGATGGCGACATTCGTGTTGGAAGACATGGATGCAGCTATTGAAGTGACGGTCTTTGCAAAGGTATTGGCCGAGTACGGTCACTTGCTGTCTGATGATCTTGTCGTCACCATTACAGGTCGACTGAATCAACGTGACGATGCACCAGCGAGTTTTTCTGCACAAAGAATTGCAGTTCCCGAAAATTTGGGTGACAAAATTGCAGAAGTAGAACTGTCGCTTCCGTCTGGATTTACAGCAGAAAAACTTGAACGTCTGAAGGCAATCATCGCCGAATTTCCTGGTACTTCGCCGTGCAAGGTGAAGTTGGCCGGCGGCAAAGTATTTGATCTTGGGCCTTCCGGATTAGTTGACTTCGAGAAGGCTCTAGGGCCATTGCGTGTCACCTTTGGCTCTAATGCCGTAAAAATCATCTAAATAACCCCTGATTTCAGGAATTGGCTGTTGGCAATGGCAGAATAGAAGGGTTGTTGTCGGCACTTGTGCCGCCCGAGTGTCACAGGGAGTCACCCAGTCAATGTCGTTGGAAGTTGCCACACAAGACTGCAGCGCACTCTCTGAGGCCCAGTTTGAGGAGTTCCTCACCATCGAGGGGTCTTTCACTGCTGAGCAATTTGCGAAGGCCGGAACAGAATGGGTGTTGTGCACTCTTGCCCGTATTGACGGCAAATTGCACGGCGTTACTTTTTCAACTCTTGAACGCATCGGTGGAACGCCATGTGTATTGCTCGGTCTCATGACCATCAAGCGCACAGCGAAGCGCGATTCAGTTCTCAAAGGTTTAATGACAGAGGCCTACCATCGTGCGTTAATGGCGTTTCCCGATGAGGACGTCGTGGTGGGTAGTCGTTTCGCAACAGCAGACGGCATGGAAGCCTTGAAGGCAGTTACGGACATGATTCCCACATTCGGACATCGCGCCGTTGGCGAAGAGCGGGCATGGGGTCGCCGCCTCGCTCGTCGTTTTGGTGTTGATTCCACTTATGACGAAAAAACGTTCATTGTTGCATCGGGCGGACAAAGCGGTTTCCTTGACCATGAGTCGTTGAAGCCAGAAAAAATCTCACCAGAAATCACTTCCTTGTTTGAAGGCGTTAATCCGAAAAAGGGTGGCGTGTTGATTGTTCATGGTTGGACTATGGCCGAAAGCCTTGTCAAGCTCGGCGCTCGCGTCTAAGTCAGTGAACTTCGCCGACATCGTCCGTTCACGTCGGATGTCGAGATCATTTTCCGATCAAGCAGTCGATCTTGCAGTGATTGCATCGTGCATTGATTTAGCAAGCCGTGCACCAAGTGCCGGAAAGTCTCAAGGCTGGCATGTTCTGCTACTAGAGAATGCATCAACACAACGGTATTGGGATGTCACTCTTCCTGTTGAGAGACGAGAGAGTTTTGCTTTTCCACTTTTGTTGCGTGCGCCCGTCATCGTTATCAGTATGTGTGATCCCACTGCATATCTCGAGCGCTATTCAGAACCAGACAAGAAAGCGACGGGCCTTGGCGCAGGGCGGGACAAGTGGCCTGCACCGTATTGGACCATCGATGCAGCCTTTGCCACCATGACTTTTCTTCTTGCATTAGAAGATGTGAAATTGGGGGCCCTGTTTTTTGCTCACTCGAATGAAGCTGGGTTGCGCAAAGAGTTCAATATTCCTGATCACATTGAAATATTGGGGACCATCGCCATTGGTCACGAAGTCAATGGTCCGAAACGACAGGGTCGCAGTGCTGATCGAATTCGTCGGTCAGTGGAATCAATTATTCACCAGAAGAACTGGTAGCGATTCGCTCTCGCAATTCCTGTTCAGTACGGGCTGGAAGCAGACACTCATGATTACGGCACACGTACGCCAACCCGGTTTCACGACCTGTCCACAACGGCGAATCAACGGGTTCTCCCCATACGGTGACTGCGTTCGCAAGCCACTGCGAACGAGCTGTAGTGAGGAGTGCCGGGTTGTCTCCCGGAATCACAATTTCCATTGCGCCTTCTTGAGCAAATAGGGAAGCAGAGATTGCGTTGCAAAAACCTGTTGCAGCAGATGGCGCGACCCGGGCTAGCAGGACCAGAATCTGGTGGGCGTGCGTTGCCAATTTCGAATCACCCGTAATAGCAGCTAAGCGAAGAAATGCGTACGCCGCGACTGAGTTGGCTGAGGGAGTCGCATTGTCCATCAAGTCTTTCTGACGAACAATTAGTTGTTCAGAAGATGATGCAACAGTGAATAAACCGCCGTGTTCTAGATCCCAGTATTCATTGATTAACTGATGTGCGGTTTCAGTAGCAATCTGTAGCCACGTGTGAGTTGCTGTGAGTTCGTACATACGAGTCATTGCATCAACAACATGTGCCAAGTCATGGGCCAATGCACTGTGTTGTGAATGCGGTTGAGCGTCTTCTTGCCAACTTCGTGACCACACGCCATCAGCACTGCGTAGTTCTGAAACAAGGAATTGGGCATTCCTCTCGGCGATAGGAATCAAATCGAGTTGGTTGAATGCTGAAATTGATTCACACAATGACGACAGCATCATTGCGTTCCATTCGGTCAAGACTTTGTTATCAAGTCCAGGACGTGGTCGAGTTGCACGGTGATGGAAGAGACGATGTCGCGCAGATTCGATTTCCGATGAGCGTTGTAGTGAGCCACGTTGAGGAATGCGATGTGGAATCGAACGACCTTCAAAATTTCCGGGTTCGGAAATGTTCCACCACTCAAGAGCGGCATCGGCATCCTTGCCAAGAACTGTTGTGACTTCATGAGGGGTCCACGTGTAAAAAGCTCCTTCTTCGGAATGTCCGTGTTGGTCAAGAGAGTCGGCATCTTCTGCGCTGTAGAAACCCCCGTCAGGGTGGCACATTTCGTTAATGACATACCCCATGATCTCTTCTGCTGTTTGGCGGTGGCGGTCATGATGTCCGATGAGCCAAGCATGCGTGTATGCACGGAGAAGGAGGGCCTGGTCGTACAGCATTTTTTCGAAGTGAGGAACTAACCACTTCTCATCAACGCTGTATCGCGAGAATCCTCCACCGATGTGGTCGTACATGCCGCCAGCGGCCATTGCATCAAGAGAAGTAGTGACCATTTCGAGAAGTTGGTCATCGTGTGACCGCTGGTACAACCGCATTGCAAGATCAAGTGCAAACGTAGAAGGAAATTTCGGTGCCGTACCGAAACCACCCCAGCGTGAGTCAAAACTTTGGGTCATGGCCTGAAGTGCTGTGTTGGCGAGTTCATGTGCATCGAACTCGGCAACAGGGGTAATGCGCGCTGTCCTGCCAACAGCTTCAACAAGTGCATCAACGTTTTGCTGTAAGTCCTCACGTTTGTTACGCCATGCATCGTCAACTGCTTGCATCAACTTCACAAACGAGTCTCGTGGGTAATACGTGCCGCCATAGAAAGGTTCGCCAGTTGGTGTGCAGAACACGGTCATGGGCCAGCCGCCTCTGCCTGTCATTGCTTGTACTGCGTCCATGTAAATAGCATCTACATCGGGTCGTTCTTCTCGGTCGACTTTGATGTTTACGAAGAGTTGATTCATGACTGACGCAGTTGCGTCATCTTCGAAGGATTCGTGAGCCATCACATGGCACCAGTGGCATGCCGAGTATCCAATCGATAACAGAATCGGTTTACCCGTGCGTGATGCTTCAGCGAACGCTTCGTCACCCCACTGGAACCAGTCGACTGGGTTATCTCGGTGTTGTCGCAGGTATGGCGACGACGCCTCGGACAGTTTGTTTGTCACGCGCCCATGGCGTGAAAGCCGCCATCAACGTGAATGACTTCGCCAGTTGTTGCAGGAAACCAGTCAGACATAAGAGCAAGCACTGTCTTTGCGACAGGAATGGGGTCAGAGACATCCCAGCCAAGGGGAGCGCGGTCATCCCAAATGTCTTCGAACTTCTTGAAACCTGGAATTGACTTTGCCGCCATTGTCTTGATGGGGCCTGCTGCAACCAAGTTGCAACGAATGCCTCGCGGCCCGAGTTCTTTCGCCAAATAGCGACTGGTTGATTCAAACGCTGACTTTGCAACTCCCATCCAGTTGTAAGCGGGCCACGCAACGGTGTTGTCGAAGTCAAGTCCGACGATGGATCCGCCAGAAGACATCAACGGAAGAAATGCATCAACAAGTGTCTTTAATGAATAGGCAGAAATTTGCATAGCGATTGCTACGTCACTCCATTGCGCTGCCAAAAAGTCGTCACCAAGGCACACCTCGGGGGCAAAGCCAATTGCATGTAGCACTCCATCGACGTGTCCTAATGATGCGCGCACTTGTTCACGAACAGATTCGACGTGTTCTGGCACTGTGACATCAAACTCAAAGACATCAACGGGAGAATCAAGCCTACGTGCAGATCGCTGCGTCAGTGAGAGCGCGCGTCCGGCGCCTGTGAGCACAACTTGAGCGCCTTCTCGTTGGGCTAATTGCGCCACACTGAATGCCAAAGAGGCATCAGTCAAGACACCCGTCACAACAATTTTTTTGCCCTCAAGAAGTCCCATGCTTATGACCGTAGTTCGCTAGGGGTCTATGTGTAAGGCTCTACGGAATGCGTATTGGAATATTGGGCGGTACCGGACCCGCTGGAAGTGCCCTCGGGGCGCGCCTTGCTTCGGTTGGATATGACGTCGTTATCGGATCTCGGTCCAAAGAGCGTGCCTCGGAAGTCTGTGATGCGCTGAAAGCCAAGTGGCCAAATCTGGATCTCGGCTTGAATGGCGGCGACAATGATGATGCGTCCGCATGTGATGTCGTGGTTCTCGCCACGCCATGGGATTCGGCTGCAACGACGGCTCGTGATCACATTGATTTGTTGCGTGGCAAAGTAATCGTGAGTATGGCGAATGCGCTCGTGCGAGTGGGGCATGAATTTCAGCCACTCTTGCCACCTCGTGGCAGTGTTGCTGCTCATGTACAAGCCGCAGTACCTGAATGCCGGGTTGTGGCCGCTTTTCACCATCTGCCTGCAACGGAACTGGGACATCTCGGAGACCCAATTGATTCCGATGTGCTGATTTGTTCTGACAGCGCAGACGCACGAACAATTGTGATGGACATCACAGCGCGTATCCCGGGATGCCGTCCGCTCGATGCCGGCGAATTATCGAATGCAACCGCAATCGAAGCATTTACGGCTGTTCTTTTGCAATTGAATGTTCGCTACAAGACACGAGTTGCACCAAAACTGACGGGTATCACGAAAGATCCTCGAGCGAAGGCTCAATAAATATGTCAATGCGTTTGTACGACACTGCGCGGCGTGACATCGTGCCGTTTACTCCAAACGAGATGGTTCTGATGTATACCTGCGGTATTACCCCGTATGACGCGACTCATTTGGGTCATGCATCAACTTTTCTTTTCTACGACATTTTACAACGGCGTCTGATTGACCTTGGGCACACTGTTCGATGCGTGCGCAACGTCACTGATGTTGATGATCCGCTGTTTGCGAAAGCGAGAGAACTCGGTGTTCATTATCTAGATCTAGCTGCAGGCGAAGAGGCGCGTTTTAATCGCGACATGGAAGCACTCGAGATGTTGCCTGCGTACAGCACACCGCGCGCTTCGTCGGCCATTACTGATATTCGCAAATTCATTGGGCTTGTTCTCGAGCGTGGTTTTGCCTATGCTGTAGGCGGATCTGTGTATTTCGATGTCACGAAAGTTCCAACCTTCGGAGAAGTGTCGCATTACAGCCACGAACAGATGCTTGAATTCGCCCGTCAACGCGGCGGCAATGTGGATGATCCTCAGAAACGAATCCCACTCGACTTTGTGTTGTGGCACCCATCGGCAGATGATGAACCTGCTTGGGATGCAACGTGGGGCGCAGGTCGACCTGGTTGGCATATCGAATGCTCAGCACTTGCATTGCGCGACCTCGGCACCACTATTGATTTGCATGGCGGCGGAAGCGACCTGATATTTCCCCATCATGAATGTGAACGAGCACAGTCTGAAGCTGCGACGGGCGAAACATTTGTGAAGCATTGGATGCACGTAGCAATGGTTTTTAAAGATGGCGAGAAAATGTCAAAGAGTCTCGGCAACTTGGTTTTTGTTGATCAGTTGCGAACGTTGTGGGATCCTCGTTCAATTCGCATCGCCATTATTGAGCACCACTACCGCAAGGAATGGGAATGGGATGAAAGCCTGATGCCCCGTAGTTCAGCGCGACTGACACAGTGGGTTGCTTCGGTCGGAGGAACTCAATCTGATCTTTTGGATTCGGTAAGAGCGTGTCTTGATAGTGACCTTGATACACCAGGTGCACTTGCCCTGATCGATGCCGCCGCCGCTAACGGTGCCGACGTCAGTACCTCAGCGGCTCTCTTGGGAGTCGAATTGCTCACCCCTGTCGGGCCTCGCTAATAATTGCTTTCGCCCGTCGTGCGGTTTCGAAATCACGAGTATTATGTGCCAAGCATGGCAACACATTCGGACTCACAGTCATCAGTTGATGATCTGGTAATGCCTACATCCAGCCGAGCCCAACCGCGAGCGCGAGCACTTCTGCGGCCACTCACCACAAAGTTGTGGAAGTTTCATTTTGAAGGCTTTGAAAATCTTCCCGAGTCTGGACCAGCCATTTTGTGTCCGAACCACATCAGCTTTCTTGACTCGGTTTTCACCATGGTGCATGCAGGCCGTCAAATCAGCTTTGTCGGCAAGGCTGAATACATGGATTCCTGGAAGACAAAATATTTGTTTCCTGCCCTTGGCATGATTCCGATCGATCGTTCGGGAGGATCAAAAAGTGAAGGGGCCCTCTTGGCAGCTGAGGCAGTATTGCGGCGTGGGGAACTTTTTGGCATTTTCCCCGAAGGAACGCGCAGCAGAGATGGCATGTTGTACAAAGGTCATACCGGAGCAGCACGTCTTGCCATGAAAGTTGGCTGCCCAATTCTGCCTGTCGGGATTATTGGTACTCGAGAGATCCAACCACCTGACACTCTGATGCCGCGTTTAGGGCGTGAATGCACAATCAAAATCGGCGCACCTATTGAAGTGTCCCGCTATCGCGACAGAGCAGACGACCACATGGTGCTGCGAGAAATCACTGATGAGCTGATGTTCGAGATCCAAGCTCTGACAGGGCAGGAATATCGCAATGTCTATGCCACCAAACGTGCAGAGAGCATCCCCACGGAGCAGGCCGTGTTGAATCACAGCTAAATAGACCCGAGCCGACACTCTCGCCAGCCGTAGAATGGTCGTCTCATGTCAGAGATTTCAGTACTTCTTCCCGATGGCTCCTCGCGTGCATTGCCCGCAGGCTCATCGATCGCCGATTTAGCGGCCTCTATCGGCTCTCGGCTTGCTAAGGCTGCTGTGGCCGGAACAGTCAATGGCGCTGAAGTTGACTTGACGGTCCCGTTGTTTGACGGAGCCACGGTGTCGATTATCACGGCTGACTCTGATGCTGGTCGTCACGTACTGCGCCACTCCACTGCACATGTGCTGGCACAAGCAGTTGTGCAGTTGTTTGACGGAGCTCACTTCACAATTGGTCCTGCAATTGAAGACGGCTTTTATTACGACTTTGCATTGCCAAATAACAAGACATTTTCTGATGATGATTTGGCGGCTATCGAAAAGCGCATGCGCGAGATTATGAAGGCAAATCAGCCGTTCACGCGTTCTGAGGTTTCAGTAAAAGAGGCTTTGGCCGTATTTGCTACTCAACCGTACAAATGCGAAATTATTGAACGCGTAACATCGGGTGCCGCTGATGGTAGCGATGTTGCTGAAGTCGGAAGTTCTGACTCGGTCAGTCTGTATCGCAACTCTGATTCGTTCGTTGACTTGTGTCGCGGACCTCACGTACCTTCAACATCGCGCCTTGGGCATTTCAGTCTCATGAAAGTTGCTGGCGCATATTGGCGTGGAAATGAAAAGGGCCCGATGTTGCAACGCATCTATGGCACCGCTTGGGAATCTGACACAGCACTGAAAGAGCACTTGCATCGACTTGAAGAAGCAACGAAGCGTGACCATCGCCGTCTTGCAAACGAACTCGACCTTCTGTCTTTTCCTACCGAACTCGGTGGCGGTCTTGCAGTGTGGCATCCAAAGGGTGCAATCGTTCGCAAATTAATGGAGGACTACAGCCGTCAACGCCACCAAGATGGCGACTACCAATTTGTGTACACACCACATCTTGCGAACGCGAATCTGTTCGCGAAGTCAGGACACCTTGATTTCTATGCCGACGGTATGTATCCGCCAATGGAGATGGATAACGGCACGTACTACATGAAGCCAATGAACTGTCCGATGCACTGTCTCATTTTTGACAGTCGTCAGCGCAGTTACCGTGAACTTCCATTGCGTTTATTCGAATTAGGAAATGTGTATCGCTATGAGCGTGCCGGAACTCTTCATGGACTTCTTCGTATCCGCGGTTTCACTCAAGACGACAGCCATATTTATTGCACCGAAGAGCAGATGGCAGATGAGATTTCGTCCTTGCTTGACTTCATCATGTCTGTGTTACGCCGATTCGGGTTTAACGACTTTGAATTCAATTTGTCTACTCGTAATCCTGAAAAATCAGTCGGTTCTGATGAAATCTGGGAGAAAGCCACAGAGGCACTGCGCGAAGCGCTTGATCGCCATGGTGTTGAATACAAGATCAAGGAAGGCGATGCCGCTTTTTATGGCCCGAAGATTGACATCGATGTTCGTGATGCCATTGGGCGTAAGTGGCAACTCAGTACAATCCAATGCGATTTCAACTTGCCAGAACGATTTGAATTGGAATATATCGGTTCTGACGGTGCACGCCATCGTCCCATCATGTTGCATCGCGCATTGTTCGGATCAATTGAACGATTCTTCGGAGTATTAATTGAGCACTATGCCGGGGCGTTCCCGAGCTGGCTTTCACCAGAACAAGTGCGAGTGCTTCCGGTTGCACTGGCTCATGATGAGTATGCACAATCCGTTGTAAAGCAATTGAAGAAAGCCGGATTCCGAGTTGATATTGATCATGCAGATGAGCAACTGGGTAAGCGCATTCGAAACGCAAAGACCAGCAAAGTGCCGTATGTCTTAGTGGTTGGTGATGATGACATTGCTCATCAATCAGTGGGTGTCAATCCACGCGGTGGGGAAGTAGAGCGTGACGTTTCGGTTGCAGACTTCATTACTCGTCTTGCGGCAGAGGTCGCAGAAGGCCAATTGGGCGACATTGATGTCTCTTGAGCAACTCTGGAACGGGTGGAGAGCCGAATACATCGGTACCGCCAATATGAATTCAGTGGACCCTGCGAAGTCGGTATTCACGTCAATACTTAATTCGGGGTTGTCTGACGAGGAGACTTTTGTTATCCATCGTTCAGTTACATGTTTCGCTATTCTGAATTCATACCCGTATGCATCTGGTCATTTATTGGTATTGCCATATCGAGAAGTGGCCAATCTTGAAGAACTCACCCCTGAAGAATCGGTTGATTTATGGTCGCTCGTTACTGACGCCACGCTGGCCTTGCGGGCGTCTCATTCTCCCGATGCGCTCAATGTGGGTATTAACTTGGGTGCAGCTGCTGGTGGAAGCATTTCGCAGCATTTACATGTTCATATTGTTCCCCGTTGGAACGGTGATTCGAACTTTATGACTTCAGTAGCGTCAACCCGTACCATTCCAGAACCACTTCCCCTCACCGCATCGAAAATTCGTAATGCATGGCCGAAAGCAACACAATGACCGACGAACTACGCGACCAGCTTCCTGATGATCTGAATGCTGTCGATCATGTGGGCGCCTATGATTTCCCCGACAACAGTCGACGCCGTATTCCCGGAGTCATGTATGCAATATTGGCGGTGCTATGCGTTGTTGTGTGGTCCATTGCCGATAGCAATAACTCGGCGATTATCAACAAGGGTTTGTTATTCGCCGCAGTTCTTTTAGCCGTGATGTCCATCGTCACAATTTCGAGCGGCTGGCGAATGACAATGAATGAGTCAGAGGCTCTCGTGGTTGCTACTCGTACTGCGGGTTTTGCGGTCGGACATGCATCGGCACAGCAGGTGTGGCGTGGGATTCGCAGTAAGCCAACGTGGAGAATTTTTTGTTACAGCACTGAAGATCCGCCTTTGCAGCAGGCTTTGGTGCTTATTGATGCTGTTGACGGCCATGTCGTCGAATGCTTGGTGGAAAAGAACCCCGAGGCAGAGATGCCATCTGCGGATACTGAAGGGCGATAGCGTCGCTCTATGTTTGACGGGCGTTTTCGCGCACCAATAGAGAAGGCCGTGCGCCCGGTTGGTCAATTACTGAGAAAGACAGGCATGTCGCCTGATCACCTCACCATTCTTGGAATTGTTTTCGCTGTTATTGCTGCATTCGCTATCGGGACTGGCGCTCTACGCGGTGGACTTATTCTCGTTATCTTGGCCGCAGTGCCAGACATGCTCGATGGTGCATTGGCGAAAGCGTCAGGAACCTCAAGTCAACGGGGAGCTTTTTTTGACTCTGTGGTTGACAGAGTTACGGACTCGGTTCTCTTTGGTGGCGTTGCGTGGTATTTCGCATCAGAAAAAGACCCTCATCTTGCACTGCTGCCGATGGCGATCATGGGCGTGTCATCGCTCATCTCATACGAACGAGCTAAGGCCGAGTCATTGGGGTTGTACGCCAAGGGCGGATTAATGGAACGCGCTGAACGCATTGTTGTTCTCTGTCTCGGTTTGTTGTTTGATTCTTTGCTCGTGCCGATCATGTGGATCATGTTGGTTCTTACTGTGATTACCGCCATTCAGAGGTTCGTTCAGGTGTGGCGTCAAGCAGAAGTGTCATCGACTACTCAGAAGAAACGTGATGTTCGACAGGGACGACGCATGACGCGAGTTAGTGCTCGCACCTCACGTCGTCAATTGTCCGTCGAATCACGCCAACGTCGTCGCGCCCGTAATGGCTAGTCCGTTCGAGGATCTCGCTGACGCATTTACGGTCGGTGGCTATCGGCTTGGGTCTGTCATTGCGCGGCTAACGCCAGCGCCGATATCACAAGGTGCTGTCTCGTTACTTGCTCCTGGTGTTGCGTTATCTCTGCGGAAACGCCGTTTCATGATTGAACGACATTTGCAACGAGTCAATCCGACACTCACAGGGTTTGCGTTACACAGAGCATCACAGCAGGCGTTTGATAGTTACATGCGGTATTACACCGAGAGTTTTCGCTTGCCAACATTGTCCGCAAAGCATGTCTTGCGGTCGCTATCTAATGATGGTTTTCATTACATTGAATCTGCGTTAGAGATGGGCAAGGGTGCAATAGTCGCCCTTCCGCATCTCGGTGGTTGGGAATGGGCAGGTCGATGGATGGCAGAGATGGGTCACCGAATGACCGTCATCGTGGAACCGCTTGAACCTCCCGAACTCTTTGACTGGTTCACAAAATTGCGCAGTGATCTCGGCATGAATGTGGTTCCGCTTGGTCCTCGTGCCGCGCCTGAAGTTTTGGCTGCATTGCGTCGCAACGAAGTGGTGTGTTTATTGTCTGACCGAGACATTCAGGGCAATGGAGTCGAAGTTGATTTTTTTGGTGAGCGAACGACTCTCCCTGCCGGTCCAGCGATGTTGGGGATTCGTTCCGGGGCGGCTGTAGTGCCGGGCGCTGTGTATTTCACATCGGCAGTAGATGGTCATCATTGTGTGATTCGCCCACCCTTGGTTTTCGAAAAAGTAGGCGGATTACGAGAGCAGGTAGCGGCGGGTACTCAAGCTCTAGCTGTTGAACTTGAAGGTCTGATTCGACGAGCACCCGAACAGTGGCATTTATTTCAACCAAATTGGCCAAGTGACCCTGGGTATGCAGAGATGCGCGCGCGGTCTATCGCTGAATGAATTGAGCCACTGCGTCAAGTGCATGAGGCGCGACGGAATACCAAATCCATGTTCCATCACGGCGTGATTCAACAAGTCCGGCCTCACGAAGCACTTTTAAATGGTGACTAATCGTTGGTTGGCTTCGGTCAAGCGGTTCAGTTAAATCGCAGGAACAAATACCGTCACGCCCCGCACGACGAACCAAATCAAAAAGGCGAAGACGAGTTGGGTCAGACAGTGCTGCAAACATGGGCGCTAGGAATGCTGCTGCGCTGTCGGCAAGCGGTCCTTTGCCGAGCTGAACCTGTTTGGCGTTTGTCATAGTTCCATGATACATCGATAGTCATCAATGTGAAGTATATTGACGAGTATCAAAGTATCTAAAAGACCTTTGACGAAAGGAAAGAATGTCACGAGTACAACTTGCGCTAAATGTAGGCAATCTGAATGATGCCATCGTGTTCTACACCAAAATGTTTGGTGTTGGACCTGCCAAAGTTCGCGATGGGTATGCCAATTTTGCAATTGCTGAACCACCGTTGAAGCTCGTTCTCATCGAAGGACACGGAGAAGCTGGAACACTGAATCACGTGGGGGTTGAAGTAGAAAACACAGACCAGGTGGCAGCAAAAATTGAATCTGCCACTGCAATGGGAATGCCGATCGAGATTCAGGAAAGCGAAACGTGCTGTTTCGCCGTTCAAGACAAGGTGTGGATCAAAGGCGGTGAGTTGCCGTGGGAGTGGTACACAGTCCTCGCTGATGCCCCCCAGGATTCCTCATTGAAGGCGATGCCGATCATACTCGGGGTTCCATCAACAGGTAGCTGCTGCGGACCAGAAAGTTGCTGATGTCGCGGCGCACCCTTGCCGAATTTCTCGGTACTGCTTTATTAGTAATGGCGGTTGTTGGCTCGGGCATCATGGCTCAGAATCTCACGAAGGATGTTGCATTGCAATTACTAGCCAATGCGATTGCAACCGGCGGAGCATTGCTTGGCTTGATAACTATTTTTGGCCCTGTTTCGGGTGCATCGTTTAACCCGGTTGTGTCCTTGGTTGGTTACTTTGTCGACCGCGATTCATCAATTGCTGTTCTTATTACTGATGTAGTTGCTCAAGTCGCTGGTGCAATTGCAGGTTGCATCATCGCGAACATCATGTTTGCGCATCCCTTCATTGAAATGTCAACCAAAGTGCGTACAGGTGGGCCGACCTGGTTTTCCGAAGTCGTTGCCACCATTGGTTTGTTGCTAGTCATTTGGGGCGGGAAGAGAGCCGGCGCGAATGTTGCAGTGCTTGTTGCGGCCTGGATTACCGGGGCGTACTGGTTTACTTCTTCCACCAGTGTTGCTAACCCAGCTGTAGGCATTGGTCGAATGTTCTCTGATTCTTTTGCAGGTATTGCGCCAGAGTCAATGCCGTTGTTTGCAGTCATGCAAACTGTGGGCGGAGTGATTGGTTTTCTGATCATCAAGACTTTGTGGTCTGGTGACCGAGCCGCATCATGAGCGGCATTCTGTTCCTATGTATTCATAATGCTGGCCGTTCGCAAATGGCAGCAGGATTCGCACGAGAACTCTCTGGTGGTGACGTACTAATTTTGTCGGGTGGTTCGGAGCCCGCAGATTCTGTCAACCCTGTAGCTATTGATGTAATGAACGAAGTTGGAATTGATATTTCGCAGTTTGTGCCCCAGAAATACAATGACGACTTACTGAATGCGGTTGACGTAGTGGTCACCATGGGTTGCGGTGACACGTGTCCGTATATTCCTGGAAAACGATATGTCGACTGGCCGCTTGATGATCCAAAAGGAAAGCCGCTAGAAGATGTCCGGCGCATTCGTGACGAGATCAAGGCTCACGTCACCGAATTGCTTGCTCAGTTGTAAACGTCAAACAACTGGTTGATGGCCTTTACTTGACCACCAGTTGTTGATGACATTACAGCAATCGGGGTGACGCCTGCATGTGCCCACTCCTCAAAGCGAGCACGAACATGGGATGCAGATCCGCTAATTGTGTTGTCGTCGAGCCAATTGTCGCTCATGAGTGAAGGAAGAATGTCTTTGTTACCCGCTTCGATTGCGGCTTCAATGGCATCCATTTCTTCTGTGTAACCGGCGGCTCGCCAATAGTTGCGGTAGTTAGGAAGTGACACGTACCCGGTGAGAGTGCGGCGGTTCACTGCGCGTGCAGCTTCCACATCGTCGTCGATGACAGTTGGAATCATGTTCGCTAAGAAGAAATCATCACGCACTGCGTTTGGAACTTCCGAAAGTTGTTTGGACATATGGCTCAATGAAGCATTTGCCCAAATCGCGCCTTCAGAAATTTCTGTGGCTAGTTGCAACATCTTGTTGCGAAGTGTTGCAAGATAAATCGGAGGCAATTGTCCGCCGAAGCGTTCATTTGCGCGCATCGCCGCAACATAGGCAGCTGTATCTGCAAGTGGCTTTCCTGTTTCAACACCAAGACGTTCTGTAACTGGCCCGTGACTGACACCAAGTCCCAGGCGAAATCGACCGTCTGACATCTCATTGATGTGAGAGGCAGTGTTTGCCATTTCGACGGGGTGGCTGTAGTAGATCGGTTGAATCGACGTCCAGTAATTGATTCGTGATGTTTCATGAGCGAGTGAGACGCATAAACCCATGGTTCCGCCAAGACTGGGGCACGCAAGGCCCGAGATTCCCTTGTTCTCGGCCTCAACGGCGAGTTCAAGAATGGCACGTCTCTTTGTGGGTGAAGCCACAATGGAGAGGGCGGGTCGGAAAGAAGCATCTACCGTAAGCATTCCCGTAACCTAGCCTGCATGTTGCGAATTGGAATAGTGAGCCCGTACAGCCTCACGGTTCCTGGGGGAGTTCAGCAGCAAGTCCTAGGTCTGGCACGGAGTTTGCGCGCCAAAGGGCACGAGGTTCGAGTCCTTGGTCCATGCGATGGTCCACCCCCCGATGCGTTCGTAACTCCACTTGGTAACAGCCTTCCCACTGCAGTGAATGGATCCATCGCTCCACTGGCCCCCGATGCATCGGCGGCATTGCGCACCATTCGCGCACTGAACGACGAAGCATTCGATGTTGTGCACGTGCACGAACCGTTGGTGCCTGGGCCTTCGTTAACTGCGCTTCTTGTAAAGATGGCACCAGTCGTCGCCACATTTCATTCAGCGGGGGAGTCTGCTGCGTATCGCACGTTTTCGCGACAATTGAAATGGGTGGCATCACGTATTGATATTCGAGTCGCCGTATCGAAAGATGCTGTTGAATTAGCGCAGCGCTACATCGGTGGTGAGTACGAAGTGTTGTTTAACGGAATAGAACTGGGTGACTACTCAACTTCGTCGACGTCTCCGCGTGAGAATGCAATCTTTTTTATAGGTCGACATGAAGAACGCAAAGGTCTCAGTAATCTGCTCGAAGCGCTCGCACAACTTCCACCTGATGTGCGGTTATGGATTGCATCAGATGGACCACAGACTGCAGAACTAAAAATTCGTTTCGGTTCAGACTCGCGCATTGAATGGCTGGGTCGAATTTCTGATTCAGAAAAAATCAGTCGCATGAGTCGTGCATCAGTGTTTTGTGCTCCGTCGCTTCACGGTGAGTCGTTTGGCGTCGTGCTTCTTGAAGCGATGGCTGCTGGCACTCCGGTAGTGGCAAGCAACCTCGACGGGTATCGCAATGTGGCAACCGACGACGAGACAGCTTTGCTCGTTGAAATCGGAAATGTCGCCAGCCTGGCCTCGGCACTTACTCGCGTATTGACTGAACCTCAATTGGCGACGCGACTCACGGCAAACGGGCGCGAGCATGCGCAGCGCTTTTCAATGGATGCACTTGCTGATCGATATATCGAGATGTATGAACGGGCGCTGCATATGGAAGCGACAAACATCACCACCATCAAGGTGCCCCGTATGCTGAAGCGGTTCGAAGATCGTTTTTTACGGCGATCACATCTTGATGGCGGGCGATAAGGGTTGACAGCTGTCAGCCCTGTGAAAGGACATATGAATCAACGTCAATGGATTCCCATCGAGGAATCGAGACAGTCTCAGGCACGTCGCATGTTTGCGTTTCCCGTTTCGTTCACTCTTGCCATCACCATCATTTTTCTTATCATCGGATTCATTATTGGCTTCCCTGTAATCGCGGCCGTTGTTGGTGCTGCTATTTCTGGCGGCTTTATGTGGAACGTGTATCGCAATAGCAATGATGTTGTTTTGAAGATGGTCGGTGGCTTGCCTGCCTCAGAACACGAACACGCTCGTCTGTTTAATGTGATTGATGGGTTGTGTGTCGTCGGAGGCGATCCACGACCAGCATTGCGTGTAGTCGGTATTGAGTACCCCGTTGCCCTCGCAGTTGGCATGCCAGGTGAAGCCGGAACAATCGTGGTGTCTGCAGGATTTTTGAAAACAATGGGACGCGTCGAAATGGAAGCCGTCATGGCGCACATTATGTGGCGACTGCGTACTGGTGACATTGGTCTCACGACATACATGTTGGCGTTGACGGCTGCGGTTCAAAGGTTCGGTGGAGACAAGGCGATGAAGGCTGTTATTACTCGTGTCGCAGACGAACGGACCGTCATGTGGGCTGACGTTGCTGCGTGTCAAGCAACTCGTTATCCGCCAGCAATGGTGTCTGCCCTTGAAATTGTTGAGCGGGCAGCTGATATTCCCCTTGGGCGAATTGGCGCACAACCGTTGTGGTTTGCAACTCCGGATTCAGCAGGGGATGACAGTAATTCACTAAGCGGTGGGTCTACTATGGCGTTTGCTCGTCCGCCATTGGCAGACCGTATTGCTGTTCTCAAGGAGATCTGACATGTTGAAATCACACCGCACTCTTGTTCGTTTATCGGTAGCCACCGTCTTGGTGTCCATTCTCGCAGCCTGTGGAGGCGGTGGATCAAGTTCCGACACAACTGCAGCGTGGGTAGACCCGCTCACAACAACTCCTCCAGTTCCTGGGTACCCACTTACTGGTCTTCCTATTACCGACCAAGCTGCAGCAATGCGTGTTGCTTTGGTAGCAAAGATCGATAACCATCCTGCTGCTCGTCCACAAACTGGTCTGAACAAAGCTGACATCGTGTTTGAAGAAAACGTTGAATCACTCACGCGTTTCGCAGCAGTGTTCCAAAGCCAGGGCAGTGATCCGGTCGGACCATTGCGTAGTGGCCGTACTCAAGACATCGACATCCTTGCTTCGTTCAACAAACCATTGTTCGCATGGTCCGGCGGTAATTATCGAGTGACCAAAGCAGTAAACGCAAGCGACATGGTAAATGTTGGCTACAGCGCTTCTCGGGGTAAGGGCGGGTATTACCGCGAAAAGACTATGAAGGCCCCGCATAACTTGTACGCAAAGACTTCAGATCTTTGGACACTTGCGCCTGCAGGTTCTGCTGCTCCGAAGCCACAATTTCTCTTTCGCACCGATAGCGATGCAAAGCCATCAACATCAACAGCAATTGATGGCGCAAAAATCTCGATGTACAACGTTCGCGTCTACTGGAAATGGGATGCAGCAACCGGAAACTTCTTGCGCAGCAGCGACAATGACAAGCGCGTTCTCGAGCCACATATGACCGATGACGGTCAAGTCAATACGAAGAATGTTGTTGTTCTCTACGTCACCTACGTGCGAAGCAAAGCAGACCGCAAGAGTCCGAACGCTCTCACCACGGGTAAGGGCACAGGCTTTGTCATGACCGATGGCGGCATTATTCCCGTCACATGGTTGCGCGGAAACCGCAGAGTTCCGTTCACTCTCCTCGATGCAAACAACCAATATGTCCGCTTGACTCCTGGTCGCACCTGGGTCGAACTGGCATGGAAGAACTCCTTGGCGCCAGTGGCTCCAGGCATTGATCCTTCCAAAGTCGCTTTCCCAGCGGTCTAAAGCCGTAATTCACATGGGGTGACATCGCGTCGCCTCGGTACGATAACAAGCATGGTTTCTACTAACGGTTCGTCGTCAACTGGCACACAACGCGTCAAGCGTGGTTTGGCCGAGATGTTGAAGGGCGGCGTCATCATGGACGTCGTCAACTCTGATCAGGCAAAGATTGCAGAAGATGCTGGCGCATGCGCTGTCATGGCGCTTGAACGAGTACCAGCTGATATTCGTCGTGATGGCGGAGTTGCTCGCATGAGTGACCCTGAAATGATCATGGCAATTCAGGCCAGCGTTCACATTCCAGTGATGGCAAAAGTTCGTATTGGTCATTTCGTTGAAGCGCAAATTCTTCAGTCGCTTGGAGTTGACTTCATTGATGAGTCCGAAGTTCTGACTCCAGCTGATGAAACACACCACATCGACAAATTTGATTTCACCATTCCGTTCGTATGTGGAGCAACCAACTTGGGTGAAGCGCTCCGTCGAATTTCTGAAGGCGCCGCACTTATTCGTTCAAAGGGCGAAGCCGGCACGGGAAACATGGTGGAAGCCGTACGTCACCTTCGTTCAATTCTCGGAGATATTCGTAAAATTACACAAGCGGATTCAGCTGAACTTTTCGAATGGGCAAAGAGGCTTCAAGCCCCGTTGTCATTGGTGCAAGAGATTGCAGAGACTGGCAAATTGCAAGTTCCTTTGTTCGCCGCGGGTGGCATCGCAACTCCAGCAGACGCAGCACTCGCAATGCAATTAGGCGCAGAAACTGTTTTCGTCGGATCAGGAATTTTCAAGAGTGCCGATCCAGCACCTCGCGCCAAGGCGATTGTTGAAGCTACAACCCACTTCCGCGATGCAGATGTGCTTGCACGCGTGAGTCGTGGTCTTGGTGTTGCCATGACTGGTATCGCAATGGATGAAATCAACGAAACACAGCGCTTCGCGTCGCGCGGTTGGTAGACGCAGTCGTGACTGCGAGGCCTCCGGGTGAACATGCAGGTTGGTGTTCTTGCTCTTCAGGGAGCCTTTGCTGCTCATTCTGAGTGTTTGACGTCTATTGGCGTTCAATCAGTTGAAGTCCGCACTCCTGAACAACTGAGTTCAGTTGATGCATTGTTGATGCCCGGCGGGGAATCAAGCACGATGTCTCAACTATTGGAGTCATCGGGATTATTTGATCCCATCTCTACGCGTATTGCAGATGGCATGCCAGTGTTTGGCACGTGTGCAGGCATGATCTTGTTGGCTTCTGAGATTCTTGATGGCCGTAGCGACCAACGCAGCTTTTCGGCAATTGATATTTCTGTTCGACGCAACGCCTTTGGTCGTCAAGTTGATTCTTTTGAGTCCACTATCAATAGTTCTGTAGGAGATTTTCATGGGGTGTTCATTCGTGCCCCCCGCATCGAACGAGTGGGTGATGGAGTAGAGGTTCTTGGAAGTATTAATAATGAACCTGTGCTCGTGCGTCAAGGAAATGTGTTGGCAGCATCGTTTCACCCTGAATTGTCAAATGATGCTCGACTTCACGAGTATTTTGTATCTATAACTGCAAATAGGAAAAAGGTGTAGCCAATGTCTGGACATTCCAAATGGGCAACAATCAAACACAAAAAGGGTGCCATTGATAAGGCGCGTGGCAAGTTGTTTGCGAAACTTGCTCGACAACTTGAGGTAGCTGCACGTTCGGGTGGAATGGACGTTGATACGAACGCCTCATTACGCACTATGGTGCAAAAAGCAAAAGCCGGCCAGATGACCAAGGACGCAATCGATCGCGCAATTAAGCGCGGCGGTGGTGAAACTGGTGGCGCCAACTATGAATCAATCATGTACGAGGGGTATGCGCCTGGAGGCGTTGCGTTGCTTGTTGATGTACTTACCGACAACCGCAATCGCACCGCATCTGATGTTCGTAATGCTTTTACAAAATTCGGCGGTTCGCTTGCAGAGCCCGGGGCTGTCAGTTGGCAGTTTGCTCGTCGTGGTCTCATAGTCGTTTCTGGCGCGGTGGAAGAAGACACAGTTATGACGGCGGCTCTCGAAGCAGGGGCAGACGACATTGAACGCGATGGAGACACATGGCGTGTGCTCACTGATTCGTCAGTCGTATATGAGGTTAAAGAGGCACTCGAGACCGCTGGCATTGAAGTTCTCAGCGCCGAAAGCACCATGGTCTCGGCGAACACCATTGAAGTGACAGATCTTGACGATGCCCGCCACATTCTGCGTATTATGGACATGTTGGATGAGAGCGACGACGTACAAGACGTCTATGCAAACTTCGACATCGAAGAATCACTAATGCAGGAGATCGAATAATGGCAGTTTCAGTCGGCGATCTCGCCCCCGATTTCACTCTTCCTGCGACAGGGGGAACGTCAGTGTCCTTGTCCTCGTTTCGTGGTCAACCAGTCGTGCTCGTTTTCTACCCAGGCGATGACACTCCGGTCTGTACGAAACAGCTCAATTCCTACAACAACGAACTCTCGGCTTTTGAAGGGGTAGGAGCGCAAGTGCTGGCTGTCTCTGCTCAGGGCGTAGCTAGTCATGATCAGTTTTCATCGAAGCACGGCTTCGGTTTTCCATTGCTGGCAGACACCGACAAGGCCGTCGCTTCGCTCTATGGAACGGTCGGGCCGCTCGGGTTTCCCCGTCGCAGCGTGTTTGTTATCAGCGCTTCCGGAGTCATTACATATGCTCATCGGGCCATTGCGGGCATCACGTATCGCCCGGTAGACGAACTAGTGGCGGCAGTCGAAGCTTCTCGCTGATATTCACCCCACTCCCGTGCGGGTGGGTTACAATCAAACATATGTTCGCCCAGGCCTCCGCTGCGTCCCCCCATGTGGTTCTCGGAATTGACCCAGGTCTCACCCGTTGTGGATATGCCGTTTTGGAGATGACCTCCCATCAGAACATCCGTGCTGTGGCCATTGGTGTCATCCGGACTCCGCCCAGTAGCCCGATTCATGAGCGACTTGCTGAGATTCATTGCGAAATGGAGTCCTTGCTCGCTCAATTCAAGCCTGATGCGGTTGCCATCGAGCAAGTTTTTTTCCAAAACAATGTTCGTACAGCGATGGGAGTTGGTCAGGCAAGCGGAATCGTGCTGGCTCTAGCCAGTCGTGCTGGTTGCGCTGTTGCGCAGTACACGCCGTCACAAGTGAAGAACACCATTGTCGGGTGGGGTAGTGCAACGAAAGACCAAATCGGACACATGGTGCAGCAACGTCTGAATCTTGCAACAGTTCCGCAACCAGCTGATGCGGCTGATGCGGCGGCTATTGCGCTGTGTCATTGCTCCATTGCCCCGTTTATTGCGTCGCGTGATGCAGCGATTGCTCGGAGCACGCGATGATCGGAAGTTTGCGCGGAACAGTTCTTGAACGATTCGTACCCAACACTGTGCTGCTGGAAGTGGCAGGTGTCGGATATTTGTGCAACGTCACGTCGTCGACGTTCGGAGAACTTGAACCGACAGTTGTTGCCTTCTTACATATCCATCATCACATTCGTGAAGATAACCAAACGCTGTTTGGCTTTACGTCTCGGATTGAAAGAGACACCTTCGACATTTTGCTCGCTACTCATGGCATTGGGCCATCTATGGCCATGGCGATTTTGTCTACGTATTCACCAACCGCATTGGTCACAGTTGTCGCATCGGGAGATTTGGCTGCACTCACAATCGTTCCTGGTGTTGGCAAAAAAACTGCAGAACGTCTGATGGTTGAATTGAAATCACGACTACACCTTGATGGTCTTAGTTCTAGCGACTCAATTGATTCCGTGCAGTCAAGTGCTGCAGATGTGCGCGACGCGCTGACAGCGCTCGGATACGGAACAGACGAAATTCGCGACACGATGCGATTGCTGGTATCGGCTTCAGATTCTGAGACAATGTTGCGTGACGCACTTGCTTTGTTAGGAGCCCGTCGTGCGGGATGAATTTCTTGAACCGATTCTCGCGTCTGATCGCGAGGTAGCAGATGAAGTTGGCTTGCGTCCCCGCTTGCTTGATGATTTCGTCGGACAACGTGAACTGAAGGAGCATCTCGACATTGTGCTCGGAGCTGCCAAACAGAGGGGTCAAGCCGCAGACCATATTTTGTTGGCTGGGCCTCCCGGTCTTGGTAAAACCACAATGGCCTGCATCGTTGCGGCCGAAATGGGAGTCGCGCTTCACATCACTAGTGGTCCCGCGTTAGAGCGTGCCGGAGATCTTGCAGCAATTCTCACCAAACTCGGCGAAGGTGATGTGTTGTTCATCGACGAAATTCATCGTCTTTCGCGGCCCGTTGAGGAAATCTTGTATCCCGCCATGGAGGACTTTCAGATCGACATCGTTGTCGGTAAGGGGCCAGCAGCGTCATCTATCAGGCTCACACTGCCTCGATTCACCCTGATCGGAGCGACAACACGAACAGGCATGATCACTGGCCCGTTACGAGACCGATTCGGACTTGTTGCGCGTCTTGATTATTACGATGCGGCAGAACTTGATGCAATTGTTCAACGCACGTCGCGAATTCTTGATGTTCCTCTCACAGACGATGCGTCATTGCATATTGCGCGTCGCAGTAGAGGTACCCCGCGTATTGCAAACAGATTGTTGCGTCGCGTGCGCGACTTTGCTGAAGTACGTGGAGACGGCACAATCAACGCCGCAACTGCCCTCGAGGCGCTTCGTGTTTTCGGAGTAGACGAGCTCGGACTTGACAAAGTAGACCGAGCAATCTTGCGAAGCTTGTGCGAACAATTTGATGGCGGGCCTGTGGGGCTCACCACACTTGCCATAGCTGTCGGTGAGCAACCTGAAACAGTAGAGGACGTGTATGAGCCGTTTCTCATTCAGCAGGGGCTTATTGCTCGCACGCCTCGTGGCCGAGTAGCCATGGATGCTGCCCGTTCACACCTTGCAAACCCGTAGCCTCGGTGCGTGCATCTTTCTGACATTGACTATGAGCTTCCCGAAAAGCTCATCGCTCAACATCCTGTAGAACCGCGTGATTCTGCTCGACTATTGGTGGCTACTAGTCCCGATCATGTGGAACATAAACACATGACTGACTTTGTTGACATGCTTGAGTCGGGTGATGTGCTGGTCGTGAATGACACAAGGGTGTTACCGGCGCGGTTGGCTCTCCATCGAAAAACTGGCGGGGCTGCGGAAGTATTGCTGTTAGAGCAGCGCTCATCTGATTTTCGATTATGGGAAGCCTTAGTAAAGCCTGCGAGCAAACTCAAGCCTGATGAGGTGCTCGAATACTTCGGTAAGCGCGTTGTGCGTGTTGGACCACGTACCGAAGCTGGTGACACGTTTGTTGTGGAAATTCTTGATGAGAACCCCATGGAGCTGTTGCAACGAATAGGTGCGATGCCATTGCCTCCGTATATCCGAAGTTCTCTGACGGACCTTGAGCGGTATCAAACGATCTATGCGCGAAGAATGGCAAGTGCTGCTGCCCCCACTGCTGGCCTACATTTCACATCAGAACTGATGGCAAAGATCGTTGCCAAAGGGGTCACTGTGGAGACAGTGGAATTGGTGGTTGGTCTTGACACTTTCAAGCCCATCTCTACAGATAACCCGCTAGACCATCTCATTCACTCTGAGTTCTATTCAGTTGAACAGCGAGTCCTTGATGCTTGTCGCGATGCGAAGCGAGTCATTGCTGTGGGAACTACTGCCACTCGAGCACTGGAATCAGTTGCTGCTTTAGGTCAGTTGTCGGGTCGTACGTCGTTGTTCATCACCCCTGGTTTCCAATGGAAGGTTGTTGACCTGATGTTGACGAATTTTCATTTACCAAAGACGTCACTGCTGTTGATGATTGAATCATTCATTGGGCCAAGATGGCGCGACATTTATGCCGAAGCTATTTCTGAGCAATACCGTTTTTTGTCTTTCGGTGATGCCATGCTGTTAGCGCGTTCGTAAAGGCTGATTACATGTTTCCTGTACAACTTGATATTGATTCCCGAGACGGTGCGGCGCGTTCTTCAACGGCTACTACTCATCGTGGAACATATGAGACCCCGTGCTTCATGCCGGTTGGTACTCGTGGCGCCGTGAAATATCTCAGCGCGCGCGACTATGCAGATATCGGTGCTCGCATTGTTCTTGGTAACACGTACCACTTGATGTTGCGACCAGGGGCAGACGTTGTGGAGAAATTTGGGGGCCTTGGCTCTTTTAGCGGTTGGGATCGCCTCACACTCACGGACTCAGGTGGATTCCAAGTGTTTTCCCTTGACCCAAAAGTTGATGATGATGGAGTGACGTTTAAGTCGACCTACGACGGTTCGTATCATCGCTTCACGCCTGAGATTGCTGTGAAGACTCAAGAAAAGATTGGCGCAGACATCCAGATGGTTCTCGATGTATGTACGTCGTTACCTGCTGAACCTGATGTTGTGCGCCTAGCTCTTGAACGAACCCATGCTTGGGCGTTGCGAGCAAGGGCCGCACACACTCGGTCTGATCAATCCTTGTTTGGCATCGTGCAGGGTGGTACCAATACAGCGATGCGCGCCGAAAGTGCACGACGCACGGTGGATGTTGGTTTTGATGGATTTGGCATTGGAGGTCTCTCGGTAGGGGAGAGCCGTGCTGAGATGGTGGAATCTATAGCGGCATGCATTGATGAACTCCCCGAAGATCGACCGCGTTATCTTATGGGTGTTGGTGACCCGGCGTCACTTGTCGAGGCAGTAGGTCTCGGAGTTGATCAATTCGATTGTGTTTTACAAACTCGCCTTGGTCGTCATGGAACTGCGCTGACCTCGCAGGGCAGGGTAAATATCAAGAACGCCCAGTTTTTGGATTCTGATGAACCCCTCGACTCTCAGTGTTCGTGTTGGGTCTGTGCATCACATTCACGTGGTTACTTACGTCATCTGGCCCAGACAGGGGAGCCCACTGGTTCTCGTTTGGTATCAGTCCATAACCTGGCATGGACCATCTCGCTAATGAACGACATGAGAGAAGCGATACAAAAGGGCACCTTTTCTGACCTCAAACGGCGCATTTTGGATGTCTGGGCATAAGGCAAATCAGGTTGATTCAGTCTCTGGTCGCTAGGATTACTCGCCGTGATTCAAATCTTGCTCTCTGCTACATCATCTTCTAAGAGCAATGGTAATCCATTGTTTACTTTGGTCTTTTTTGGTGCAATTTTTGGTGCCATGTATTTCTTGTTGCTGCGCCCTCAGCGCCGCCGCTTGAAAGAGGGTCAAGTGCTCCAAAGCTCTATAGCAGTCGATGACGAGATCATCTTGAACTCGGGTATCTACGGTTTTGTGACAGCCATCGAAGGCGATGTTCTCTGGGTTGACGTGGCAGATGGTCACGGATCCGAGCGAATTGAGATTCGAGTGTCACGTGGTTCTGTCGCTCGCAAAGCGCCTGCGGCAGAGGCCGCTACGGACGATACGAAATAGCGCATGACTCGTCGCTTAGTTCTATCCCTTGTTGCAATTGTTCTGCTTGCTGGCGGAACGTTCACGGCAAACCTTGTTGCGGGTAACCACCCATCTCTTGGACTTGACCTGCAAGGCGGGGCGTCTGTCACCATGACTCCTGTTGGCGAAGTTGATCCCGTCGCACTTTCTGTGGCAGTTGACATCATTCGTCAGCGTGTTGACTCAATCGGAGTTGCTGAGCCAGAAATCATCCGCCAGGGAAACACAGTTGTTGTCAACCTGCCAGGTGTGAAAGATCAACAGCAGGCTCTCGACACAATTGGCCGTACTGGTGCAGTCGAAATGCGTCCCGTGTTAAAAGTTGCCGAGAATCCTGATAACACCACTACGACCACTGTGGTCGGCGGCACCACAACAACTGTGAAGGGCGCAACCACAACCACTCTCAAAGCAGCGTCGACAACATTGCCGCCGCCAGCTGGTGGAGTGGGTAGTTCTCGTATTGCCGCAGTAACAACGACAACTATTCCAGCAACAACAGCTCCAGTTGATCCCCTCACCGGATTGCCAAAAGGCCAGACGGTTCTTCCTGGACGCAAAGATGGGCTCTTGTATCTTCTCGGTCCTGCCGAAGCAACCGGAGAAGTCTTTTCGAATGATTCATCTGCGCAAGTTGATGCTGGCGGTTGGGTAGTAGTAGCAAAGCTCAGAAGTGGTGCTGGCGGAGCTGATTTATGGAATGCATTATCAACAAAGTGCTACGCAGGTGGCGCAGAATGCCCTACCAAAGCAATTGCAATTATTCTTGACGGTGAAGTGATTTCAGCCCCGACAGTACAAACGCCAACGTTCGACAATGGCAGTGTGCAAATCAGTGGTTCGTTCTCTCAGACCGAAGCAAAAGATTTAGCGCGTGTATTGCAGTTCGGTGCTGTGCCTGTGAAGTTTGATACGCCAACTGTGCAGACAGTTTCCGCATCTCTCGGTGAAGACTCTTTGCGTGCGGCAGTGTTATCAGGACTCATTGGAGTTTTGCTGGTACTCCTCTTTTTGTTGTTTTATTACCGCCTTCTTGCCATCGTTGTTGTGGGCGGACTTACTGTGTCCGGGTTGTTGTTATGGAGTGTCATATCCTGGCTGTCTAAGACAAATGGATTAGCTCTGACTTTGTCTGGTGCAGCCGGAATCATTGTGTCTATCGGTGTCACAGTTGACTCGTACGTTGTGTTCTTTGAAAAACTAAAAGACGACGTTCAGCAAGGTCGCACTTTGCGCAACTCTGCGGCTCGCGGTTTTGAACGGGCATGGCGTACCATTTTGGCTGCTGACACGGTGTCACTTATAGGTGCTGTCGTGCTGTGGTGGCTCACTGTGGGGTCGGTTCGCGGCTTTGCGTTCTTCCTTGGTCTCTCAACCATGGCTGACATGATCGTGTCGTATTTCTTTACTCGGCCTGCAGTACTTCTTTTGGCCAAAACTAAGTTGTTCAATAGGGGACGAGTGCTTGGTGTTGCCAAAGCCACTATTTCAGAGGCGGTTGCATAATGGCTGGTGGAATGTCACGTTTATTCCGTGGTGAAACAACGATCAATTTTTATGGTCGACGCAATATCGGTTTTATTGCGTCAGCACTGTTGCTTGTTGTCACTGTTGGTTCACTGTTTTCTCAAGGTCTCAATCTCGGAATTGACTTCAAAGGTGGAGTTGCTTTTGAGGTACCGGTAGCAGGCACGATGTCGGAAGCCAAGGCCAAGGAAATTCTTGTTGCTAATAAGATCAAGACCGACAATGTAAAGATTCAAACTCTGACATCGGGAACTACTAAGCGTGTTCGTATTCAATTAGGAGACTTGCCAGTCGCCACACGCACCACAATTCAAGAATCGCTTGCTAAGTCAGCCAATGCAACCGTTAATGACGTCAGTGTGTCTACTGTCAGTTCGACGTGGGGTCGCAACATCACAACAAAGGCCATCAAGGCATTATTGATATTTTTCCTCATCGTGTCACTTTTCATTGCATGGCGATTCGAATGGCGAATGGCACTATCGGCAATTATTGCAATGGTCCACGACGTCGGAATCAGCGTTGGGGTGTACTCAGTTTTCAAACTTGAAGTCACTCCGGCAACAGTTGTTGCGTTCCTCACTATTCTCGGATTCTCGTTGTATGACACCATTGTTGTGTTCGACAAAGTGCATGACAATAACGAGCGTTTCAGCGGGTCGAAAGTGTCGTATGGAGACATTGTCAATGTGTCCATGAACGAGGTTCTGATGCGCTCACTGAATACCTCGATTGCAGCTCTACTACCTGTTCTCAGCTTGCTAGTCCTTGGCTCTGGAGTTTTTGGTGCCATCGCTCTGCGTGAATTTGCCTTAGCGCTTCTTGTCGGTCTCGCAACTGGTGCGTATTCGTCGATCTACATTGCAAGCCCTCTTCTTGGCATTTTGAAGGAACGGTCAGACCAGCACCGACCCATGAGGGGTCATTTGTCTATCGGAGTCGACATGGCTCATCTCATGCATACCGGTGCCCCCGTTGGTCGCCGCGCAGCTGCCAGGGCAGCAACAGATGCGAGCCAAGGCATCATTCCTGCCCCCGTGGCCGTTGAAGCCCTTTTGAGCCATCCACCGCGCCCTCGAAAGAAGTCTCGTCGCTAACCTTTGACCATGGGTACTGCCGATCGAGTTCTTCCGTGGAGACGTCAGCAGAACGCGCCCATCGAAGAGTTGGCGCCACTATTAACAGCTTTCCGTAGTCGTCATCCGAAGGCGTCTGTGTCTTTGGTGAACAGGGCATATGAAGTAGCGCGTGTTGCGCACACTAATCAAATGCGTTCCTCGGGAGAGGCCTACATTAATCACCCGATAGCGGTCGCTCGCATTGTCGCAGATATTGGTCTTGATGAAGTGTCGTTGGCGGCAGCTCTGTTACACGACGCAGTGGAAGATACAGAAATCACCATTGAAGATGTACAACGTAATTTTGGTGATGAAGTAGCAATGCTTGTCGATGGTGTCACCAAACTAGAACGTCTGCAGTTTGACTCACGCGAAGCACAGCAGGCTGCGACGATGCGCAAAATGTTAGTGGCCATGGCTAAAGACATGCGAGTACTTGTGATCAAGCTGGCAGACCGTTTGCACAACATGAGAACTTTGGCTGGTGTCCCGCTAGAAAAACAGCAACGCACTGCACAAGAAACTCTAGATATCTATGCTCCTTTGGCACATCGCATGGGAATGCAAGAAGTCAAACAACAGTTAGAAGACTTGTCTTTTGCTGCGTTGTATCCAAAGCGTTTCGCGGAGTTGGATCATTTGGTTTCAACGAGAACTCCGGAACGCGATCTGTATTTGGCAAAAGTTATTGCAGAGGTGTCAGCCAGACTGTCAGAAGTAAAGATTGAAGCTCAGGTCACTGGGCGCGGGAAGCATCTCTGGAGCATCTACGAAAAGATGGTGCAGAAGGACCGTGACTTTGATGATATTTTCGATTTAGTAGCGATTCGAATCGTTGTCGACAGTGTCCGCGATTGTTACGGCGCCCTTGGTTGTCTGCACGGCAAATGGCGACCTGTTGTTGGTCGGTTCAAGGACTACATCGCGATGCCGAAGTTCAATCTGTATCAGTCACTGCACACCACGGTGATTGGGCCTGGAGGCCGTGCGTTAGAGGTGCAAATTCGCACACAAGAGATGCACGAACGAGCCGAGCGTGGCGTTGCAGCTCATTTTGCGTACAAAGAAGGCACAGATACAAACGATTCCGATTGGTTGAATCGGATTATTGACTGGCAATCAGATATTTCAGATCCAGGCGAGTTCATGGCTGACCTGAAAAATGACCTTGATCAAGAAGAAGTGTTTGTCTTCACACCAAAGGGCAGAGTAATAACTTTGCCGATCAATTCAACCCCCGTGGACTTTGCATACACCGTGCATACAGAAGTCGGTCATTCATGCGTAGGTGCCAGAGTTAATGGCCGACAGGTGTCGCTTGACTCGACCCTGGTGTCGGGCGATTCTTGCGAAATCTTCACTTCGAATGTTGAAGGTGCTGGACCATCGCGCGACTGGTTAGGTTTTGTCCAGTCGACTCGTGCAAAAAGTAAAATTAAGAACTGGTTTACGCGAGAGCGTCGCGAAGACATGGTTGAGTCCGGCCGTGAAGACCTCACTGCAGAATTGCGCCGAGAAGGTCTTCCTGTTCAACGTATATGGACATCAGACGCGTTCTTGCAAGAACTAGAAGCCCTCAATATGACAGAGATTGACACGTTATTTGCAGCCATCGGTGAACATCATGTGTCTGCACGCGGTTTCGCCCAGAGAATTGGTCGAGCAATGCGTCGCGAAGGCAGCAATGAACAACTAGCGATGCCGATGCGCATGGATCTCATCACTACCGAGAAACGAAGTGCAACAGGAATTCATGTTGAAGGTCTTGAAGATGTGCTTGTACGTCTGTCTCGTTGCTGTACTCCTGTGCCGGGCGATGAGATATCAGGTTTCATCACAAAAGGTCGGGGAGTAAGTATTCATCGCTCCGATTGTGCGAATGCTGAATCTTTAGTGGAAGGTGAACCCACTCGAATGATTGATGTGGAATGGGCCAGAACATCACCCGGCACCATGTTCAATGTGGGTGTCGAAGTTGTTGCTCTTGATCGCAGCAAACTGTTGCGTGACGTGGCCAATGTTCTGTCGGAACAGCACGTCAATATCGTTGCGTGCAGTACCCATACCGGCTCTGATCGGGTAGCAAAGATGCGATTTGAATTCGAACTAGGTGACCCCAATCACCTGGATGCTGTTTTACGGGTCATTAAGTCAATTGATTCGGTGTACGACGCATATCGCATCGTTCCTGGCGGGCAGTCGGACTAGCCTGATTGGCTGTGTCATCGTTTCAAACAAGTCCGGGAACCCGCGATATCTTGCCGCCTCATGCGGGTAGATGGCGTGCCTTGATACAAGTCTTTGCAGATGGTGTCGAATCCGCCGGGTATCAGAACATCATTCCACCGTTGTTTGAAGACCTCGGAGTGTTTCAGCGACTTGGTGATGCCACTGATGTTGTCACTAAAGAGATGTACGACTTTATGGACAAGGGCGGCCGTCATATTGCCCTTCGTCCCGAGCACACTGCCAGTGTGTGTCGCGCATTCGCGCAGCACCGTCCCACTCCACCGTGGAAGGTGTGGTATTCGGGTCCGAACTTTCGATATGAACGCCCACAAGCTGGACGGTTCCGTCAGTTTGATCAAGTCGGTATCGAAGTCCTGGGCGTTGACGATTCTCAGCTTGACGTGGAAGTCATCTCGCTTGGATGGGATTTTTATCAGGCGATTGGGTTGAGCAATGTGTCTTTGGTTATCAACTCTCTTGGTGATGCAGGCGACCGTGGCCGGTATATCGAAGCACTCGGTGCCTATTTCACAACCCATAGTGAAACGCTAAGTGAACAGGCGCTTGCGACATTAGAACGCAATCCACTCAGGGTTCTTGATTCAAAGAGGCCACAAGATGCATCAGCCATCGCAGGCGCTCCCGCCATTGGTGCATTTCTCAGCACTGACGCTGCAGCACATTTTGCAGCGGTATGTGCAGGGCTCGACGCTCTGAACATACCGTACGTTGTCAATGAGCGACTCGTTCGTGGTCTTGATTATTACCAGCGCACAACTTTTGAATTTATTTCTGGCTCACTTGACTCTGCGCAGAATGCCGTTGGCGGTGGCGGTCGATATGACGGACTTGTCGAAGACCTTGGCGGCCCCGCGACGCCCGGAATTGGTTTTGCGCTCGGAGTGGATCGCACGTTGCTTGCATGTGACGCAGAAGAGTGCTTTTCCTACGGATTTCCTGCCTTAGATGTTTTTGTGATCGACACCACTGGCGGAAGCTATGCACTGTCCATCACTCACCAGCTGCGACATAGCGGGTTTTCTGCTGATCGAGCCTTTGAGGGTCGCAGCATGAAGTCACAGATGAAGAGTGCAGATCGAAGTGGGGCACAGGTTGCCGTGATTATTGGCGATACAGAAGCAGAAGAGTCCACCTGTACCGTGCGCAATCTCTCTACATCCGAACAAACAACTATTCCATCAACCGAACTGCAGAGTCATCTGGTGTCGGTTCTTGGACCGAGACAGCCAAGGCGGCACACCCCATGAGATCCACTGCAATGCGAACACACATGTGTGGAGAATTAGATATAGCAAGCGTGGGACAAACCGTCTCGTTGTGCGGTTGGGTGGCCCGTCGACGCGAGCATGGTGAGCATCTGGCATTCGTTGATATTCGTGATCATTCCGGAATCATGCAATGTGTGGTCGACAACGATGTTGACGTTCGTAGTGAATATGTCATCAGGGTCACCGGAGTCATACGTGCTCGTCCCGAAGGAACTATCAACTCTTCTCTTACTACTGGCATGGTTGAGATTGGCGACTGCGTGGTCGAAATTTTGAACTCGGCTGAACCCCCACCGTTTCCTGTTGATGCTCGTGCCGACGAAGTTGATGAAATGATTCGCCTGAAGTATCGATATCTCGATATCCGCCGTGAACGGATGCAAAAGAACTTGCGCGTGCGCGCACAGATCAACAGCGCAATTCGCAAGGAAATGGAAACTAACGGATTTGTTGAAGTTGAAACTCCGTTCCTCATGCCTTCCACTCCTGAAGGCGCGCGCGAATTTCTTGTTCCTTCTCGAAAAGAACCCGGTTCGTTCTTCGCATTGCCCCAGTCGCCTCAACTATGGAAGCAATTGCTCATGGTGGCAGGAGTGGATAGGTATTACCAGATCGCAAGGTGTCTGCGTGATGAAGACTTGCGTGCCGATCGCCAATACGAATTTATGCAACTTGATGCCGAGATGTCGTTCGTGTCTCAAGACGATGTGCTGGAAAATATTGGTCGTGCCGTAGTCGCTGCGGCAATTGCCGTTACCGGTGAAGCACCTCCTGAAATTGAACGCATTACTTGGCATGACGCAATGAATCGTTTTGGTATTGATAAACCAGATCTTCGGTTCGCAATGGAACTCATTGAATTGACACCTCTCTTTGCTGGCACTGAATTTAAAGCATTTGCATGAGCTTCTTGTATCAAGGGCATCTGTGTTGATGCCAAGACATACCCAGAGGCAGCAGC
>JAPKZY010000104.1 GCA_026393535.1 Actinomycetota bacterium
GTTTCGATCGTGATTCGCGTCCCCCTCGTGGTGACCGTGATGATCGTCCTCGCAGGTTTGATCGTGATGCTCCTCGCGGAGCGCCACGTGGTGATCGTGATGACAGACCACGTTCGTTTGATCGTGATTCTCGTCCTCCTCGCAGTTTCGATCGCGACTCTCGTCCTCCTCGCAGTTTCGATCGTGATTCACGTCCCCCTCGTGGTGACCGTGATGACCGTCCTCGTTCGTTTGATCGTGATTCACGTCCCCCTCGTGGTGACCGTGATGATCGTCCTCGCAGGTTTGATCGTGATGCTCCTCGTGGAGCGCCGCGTGGTGATCGTGATGACAGGCCACGTTCGTTTGATCGTGATTCTCCTCCTCCTCGCAGTTTTGATCGCGATTCGCGTCCCCCTCGTGGTGACCGTGACGATCGTCCTCGCAGGTTTGATAGGGATTCACGCCCTCCACGCACTGCAGCACAAGAGCGTTCTGATGAAGTCAAAGGTCGCATTGGCGAGCGCCGCACAAGTGGTGAAATGTCATTGCCACCAGAGCGTTCTCGCGAAGATTGGGTAGATGAAGGTTCTGTTCGTCCAGCGCGTAGAGCTCCAAGTTTTGGTCCGCGATCAAAGGGAACAGGTCGTCCACAAAAAGGTGGACGCAAAGAAGTTCGTGCACTTGATTCAGTAGTAGAGCAATTTGAAAAAGCTCTCGGATCAAAAGCATCACCACGTGCGTTAAAGCGTTACGACGCAGCATTGCAAGCATTCGAAGCACATCGCTACGACGATGCACGCAAGATTCTTAACCCAATGTCACGTGAATATTCAGAAGTCGCTGCCGTTCGCGAAATGCTCGGTTTGTGCTTGTATCGCGGTGGCCAATGGAAACGTGCACTCGTTGAGTTTGAAGCATCGTTGAAGCTGAATCCGGATTGGATTTTCAATCACGCAGTTATACAAGATTGTCATCGCGCATTGGGTGAACACCAAATGGTCGAAAAGTATTGGCAAGAACTTCAAGAAGCGTCACCTCATCCTGAGTTGATGGCTGAGGGTCGCATTGTTATGGCCGGTTCAATGGCTGATCGTCGTCAGATTACTGAAGCGCTTGCGTTGATGGAAAAGGCAGCGGGCGATATGAATCGTCCATCTGAATACCACTTGCGTCAATGGTTCGTCATTGCTGATTTGTATGACAAAGAGGGCAACGTGATTAAAGCTCGTCAGTTTTTCGAGCGAATTGCTGCAATTGACCCTGGATTTGTCGACGTGGCAGAAAGACTTTCCACTCTCGGCGCCTAATGCACACATTCCTAGTAACAACTAGGAGAAGTACATGGTTTCCACAACAACAAGCATTGACACCATTGGTGTCAATCTGGTCATCCTCATCGGCGAAGTGACATCGCCTCCCGTCCAACGCACCCTTCAAACAGGAGAAGTCGTATCGAGTTTCGATATGGCAACTCATGTGGAAGAGGGTCGAATTTCTGTGCCAATTGCATGTGCAGGCGAATGTGACACAACTCATGTGGGCGACAGTGTCTGCGTTGTGGGCATCGTTCGGCGTCGCTTTTTCAGGTCAGGCGCCGGAGTCACCAGCCGCACTGAAGTTCTCGCTGAACAGGTGATTTCGATGCGCCGCAAAGCGAATGTCCGAAAGGCTGTCTCGCGAATACTGGAGAATCTTTCAGCAGATCTTGAAATCTGACTAATATTGACATCGCCCCCGAATGTGTCTTGTGCACATGCGCTTTGTGCACTCGGGGCTCGATGAAAGGTCTTGTCGAATGAATCAAGAGCAGCTCGCGCAAATGCGCAACGGAAAAGGTTTTATCGCCGCACTCGATCAGAGCGGTGGAAGCACTCCAAAGGCATTGCTGTTGTACGGCGTTCAGGAATCAGCGTATTCAAATGATTCAGAAATGTTCGATGTCATTCATGCCATGCGCAGTCGCATGGTGGAAAGTCCAGAGTTCAACGGAGACCGCGTTCTGGGGGCAATCCTGTTCGAAGGAACCATGGATCGTGAGATTGGTGGAATGGGCAGTGCTGAGTTTCTTTGGAACAAAAAGCACGTCATTCCGTTCTTGAAGATTGACAAAGGATTGGCCGATGAAGCGCAGGGCGTACAGATCATGAAGCCGAACCCAGATCTTGACGCGTTGCTTGCTCGTGCCTTGAAGAAGGGTGTGTTCGGAACAAAGATGCGTTCAGTTATCAAGCTGGCAAATGCCGATGGCATTACAGCCGTAGTCGCTCAGCAGTTTGAAGTCGGTCGTCAGATTCTTCGTGCTGGTTTGATTCCGATTATTGAGCCAGAAGTCGATATCAATAGCCCTCAGAAGGCAGAGGCCGAAGTGTTGCTGAAGGCTGCACTTCTTGCTGAACTCAACAAGCAACCGGCAGATCAGCCAGTGATGTTGAAGTTGACTCTTCCAGAGACCGATGGTTTCTACGATGAGCTTGTTGCTCATCCGAGCGTGCTACGTGTAGTTGCATTGTCCGGCGGGTATTCACGACAAGATGCAAACGCTCGTCTTGGTCGTAACAAGGGTGTAATAGCGAGTTTCTCGCGTGCACTGACCGAAGGGTTGTCTGCTCAACAGAGCGAGTCAGAATTTAATACCGCGATCGGCGCTTCGATTGCGTCGATTTACGCTGCGTCTATTAGCTAACTAGTTAAGGTCACGCATCACCATGCCGGTGCGAAGTTTGGGTGTGAAGAACGTTGACTTCGGTGGCATAAGTTCGCCGGTGTCTGCCGTGCGGCGAATTTCAGCAAGGGAGACAGGCCGAATAAGAATCGCTGATGCGGCAATCCCTGCGGCAAGTTTGTTGACGACTTCTGTGACTCCATGCTGGTAGGTAACGGAATGTTCCGCGTTGCGCAGTGCATGTTCAAGTCGGGCGCTATCCATTTCGCGAACACCGACAAAAGTGTCGGATCGTGGCGTGAGGAATGTGCCAGTGCCGTCTGGTGCAACCATGCAGAGGGATCCGCGAGTTTCCATTTCGCTAATGGTGTGTGGGCCAACGCCTCCTGCATCAGACGTGTCGTAATGAGAAGCAAGTACTGACAGCAGTGAAGCATTGTCAATGTCGTACAGACGATGAATTGCAGCGACGCTGAGTTGTTCTTGAACCAATTCAGCAACGTAGGTCATTGTTAACTCGGCTCCTGGTGGGTAGCCGGCTGTACGGCTCTGGTCTCTAAATGTGCGGCTGATGGCATATCGATGATGTCCGTCCGCAATGAGCACAGGATTTTCAGAGACGAGATGCGAGATGGTGGCAATGCGAACAGGATCAGAAACGCGTTCCAGAACGTGATGGACGCCTTGTTCATCGGTGCATTGCGCCACAACTTCGCCTGGTGCACTGAGAGCGGCGGTAAGACCAGAAGTGAGCGAGAGTCCCCACACCGGGCTGAGGTTTGCGTGAGTCGCAATGGTGAGGTCTAGACGATCAGTCTTGGCCTTGGGAGTGGTGCGTTCATGGGGAAGAACTCCACCTGCGCCTTCATCTACTACTTCGAGTGCACCGATGACTCCGACCGTGGTGCGTGTTGTTCCTGCTTCGTCAGTAAATGTCATGCGATAAATTGAGAATGTCACAGAATCATCGGAAACGATGTGTCCGCTGTTGCGCCATTCGTTCAAACGGTCAGCTGACAATTGATAGCGCGACGGCCCGTCCGCATCAATGGGGTAGTCGAGAAGAACAATATTGTGCGGGTCTGTTGATGCATAGGCGGCTCGTTGGTCTTCGTCGAAGACGTCGTACGGAGCAGATGTCAACGCGGTGATATCGGTCGATCCGTGAGTCGAATATCGGAGAGCGGCGAAGGGTTCAAAGCGAGGCATGGGATAAAGCGTGGCAGGATTAATGACTATGCGCAAAACCGTGTCTCCAAAAGTTGTGTTGTGTGACCTTGATGGGGTCGTCTGGCTTGCTCATCAGCCGATTCCTGGATCCGTCAGAGCTATTGCCTCGTTGCGAGAAGCAGGCATTCGGGTTGTCTTCGTGACAAATAACTCATTTTCAACGTATGACGAACAAGTAGCCGCACTTGCCTCGATTGGAATCCCTGCTGAGGGGGACATTGTGACATCAGCGATGTCAGCAGCCACAGCAATGAAAAGTGGTTGGCGCGTGCTGGTATGCGGTGGTCGCGGCCTGATCGAAGAAGTGAGTCGAGTAACGAAGGATGTTGTGGTGGCGTATAACGAGCCGATGGCTGCTGGCAATTTTGATGCAGTGGTCGTCGGTTTTCACCGCGAGTTCAATTACCAGGTATTGACCGATGCATTGACAGCCGTGCATGGCGGAGCAGTTCTGATTGGTTCGAATGATGACCCGACGTATCCGACTCCGAATGGCCCGATACCGGGTGGCGGATCAATTCTTGCTGCAATTGAGAAGGCGTCGGGGGTCACGCCAACAGTGACGGGCAAACCGTATGGTCCGATGGCGCAACTGGTGCGAGAGTTATGCGGCAATGTGTCACCCGATGAAATGGTGATGGTCGGCGATAGATCAGATACTGACGGAGGATTTGCTCGAACATTGTGTGCCCGTTTTGCATTGGTTTTGAGTGGGGTGACGGATACTGCTGAAGGCGTTGATGCTGACATCATCGAGGCTGATTTATCTGCAGTAGCTCAAACCTTGCTCAAGGAGTGAAGGGGCGAGCAGTACGCTCAAAGGGTGCGTATGCGACTTGATGCCGCCCTTGTGAAAAGGGGACTAGCAGAGAGCCGCTCTCACGCTGCTCGGATGATTGACGAGCGCAATATCACTGTCGGTGGAGTAATCGCTGAAAAAACTTCTCGGATGGTTGCACCCGATGAACCAATAGAAGTGCTTGTCAAGCGTCGGTTCGTGAGCCGAGGTGGAGAAAAACTCGAACACGCACTTGACAGTTTTAATATTTCTGTAGAGAACAGATCAGTGCTTGATGCTGGTGTATCCACGGGAGGCTTTACAGATTGTGTTCTTCAACGCGGCGCTCGTCGCGTGTTTGCAGTCGATGTTGGCCGTAATCAATTGCACGAACATATGAAGTCGGACGTTCGTGTTGACTGGCGCGATGGAGTGAACGTCAGAGATTTGGTTGCGAACGATTGCCCGTATCCCTGTTCCTTGGTCGTTGCAGATCTGTCGTTCATCTCTCTCACCAAAGTTTTGCCAGCGTTCTTTGGGTCAGTTTCTAGCGAGCCTGGGTTTGAAACGCCTGGGATGGTTCTCTTGGTGAAGCCCCAATTCGAGGCCGGACGCGTCGAGGTATCTCGCGGCAAGGGGGTCATCACAGACCCCGAAATCCATCGAGAGGCCTGCGACACCGTGCGCGATGCCGTGGTGGACTTGGGTGGGAACGTTGTGGGCATTATCGAATCGCCCATTAAAGGGGCAGAAGGAAACACAGAATTCTTGATGTATGTGAAATGCCCCACCCGTTCCGTAAGTTGTGAGTCATGAGTCGCCTCGGTCTAGCCGTCCATCGTTTTCGTCCTGACGCGTTAGAAGTCGCTGGTCGGGTCATTAGTTGGGCCGGTTCCAACGGGTACGAAGTCGTCGTTGACGAGTCAGACATAGCATCGCTTCGTACAACAAGTGTCACCAGTGGCGATGTTGGCGATGTCGACGTGGTGGTGTCAATCGGAGGCGATGGAACCATGCTTCGGTCTGTTCATGTACTGAACGGCCGAGTTGTTCCGCTAATCGGAGTCAATCTGGGGCAATTGGGGTACCTAGCTGTTGTTGAAGATGACGAAGTTATTGAAGCGCTCGATGTGTGGCATAACGGCACAGAAGGAACCGAATATCACTATGACGATCGCATGCTGTTGGAAGTGTCTATGTGGGCCAAAGGGGCTCGACTGACCAACCACCTAGCAATGAATGAGGTAGTTATTGAGAAATCAGAAGCAGGGCACACTGTCCGCCTCGGTGTCGATATTGATAAGGCGTCATTCACTACATATGCAGCCGACGGTTTGATTCTCGCAACTCCCACTGGGTCTACTGCGTATTCAATGTCGGCTCGCGGGCCTATTTTGTCGCCGCGGTTACGTGCCATTTTGATGACACCTGTTTCACCCCACATGTTGTTTGATCGTTCAATGGTTCTTGACCCACAGGAATTAATACGAATCGAGATTTTGGGACATCGTTCGGTAAATGTTGCCACTGATGGTGAACTCGTGCACACACTTCGACCAGGAGACGTTGTTGAAGTGCGCGCCGCACAGGAAGTTGCTCGATTCGTGAGATTTAAAGAACAGCGATTTCATCAAACGTTGAAATCTAAATTTGGGTTGTCTGATCGATAATGCTTGTTGAACTCTCAATAGAGAATTTGGGCATTATCGAAAATGTTCGAGTTTCTTTCGACAAGGGCTTTACTGCTTTTACTGGTGAAACCGGCGCTGGTAAGACCATGTTGGTCGAGGCAATCAACTTGGTGGTCGGTCGTCGCGCTGATGTGTCCGTCATTCGCGATGGTGCTGAAGAAGCTCGTGTTGAGGCTCGGTTCATTACCAGTACTGATTCAGGTGAAGTTGAAACCATTCTGTGCCGAGTTTTGCATCGCGAAGGCCGTAGTCGTGCCTATATCAACGACCGAATGGCCACTGTTGCATCGCTGGCTGAAATTGGTGATGAATTGGTCGACATCCACGGGCAGCATGCTCATCAACGCTTGTTGTCTTTGGCAACGCAACGCAGTTCTCTTGACCAATTCGGAAATGTGAACACGGCTGAACTACGGCAAGCTCGAGAAGCAGTCACACATATCGATGCAAACCTCGCCGCTCTAGGCGGAGATGAGAAATCCCGAGTTCGTGAGATCGACCTATTGCAGTTCCAATGCGATGAAATTGAATCAAATCGAATCACGAACCCTGATGAAGATGTTCAGTTGTCCCATGAAGAAGACATGTTGACTGACGTTGTTCGCCATCAAGAATCACTGCAAAAGATCGTGGCACTGTTGTCAGACGATGGTGCAGTCGTAGATCTTCTCGGTGAAGCGGTCTCGGCCATAGCACCGGTCACGTCGTTGCCTGCCTTGTCTGAACGACTTCGTTCCCTGGCGGCAGAAGCTAAGGATGTATCTGACACAGTGCGTGATGCAGCAGATGGATCTGAACACGACCCCGCTCGCCTCGAAGAGATTCGTCTGCGCAGGCAGTCTCTACGCGACCTGATGCGTAAATACGGCGACTCATTGTCTGATGTGATGGCATTTGGGGCAGAGGCCCGTGAGCGTCTCAATGAGTTACTCGGATACGCCGAGCGGGTGAATGAGTTGGAAAAGGCCAAGGCTGCGGCGTTGCGTCAACTTTCGATTTGCCAGAAGGAAGTCGGTAATGCTCGACGTGCTGTCGCTCCAAAGCTGGCAACCGCCGTACAGAAAAGACTCCGACAACTTGCTTTGCCAAATGCAGCAGTCCAAGTTGCGGTGGGAGACATTGATTCTGACCCAGCCGGCGAGTCAGTGGTGTTCATGCTTGCTGCAAACCCGGGAAGTGCTCCACAGCCGATTGCAAAAGTCGCCAGCGGGGGAGAATTGGCCAGAGTCATGCTTGCATTACGTCTGGTTCTTACCGGCGACCCAGCAACCATGGTCTTTGACGAAGTTGATGCCGGAATCGGCGGGGAAGCTGCTGTTGCTGTTGCCACTGCCTTACGCGAACTCGGCAATGATCATCAAGTCATCGCTGTCACTCACTTGGCGCAGGTGGCGGCTTCTGCTCATGGCCAGGTAGCTGTATCTAAGTCTGTCAAGGGTGGGAAAACTTTCGGTGCAGCAACTCGTGTGGCCGAAAGTGAGCGTGCATCGGAAATTGCCCGCATGCTGTCTGGCGGAGTAGCAGATGAATCTGCCAATGCCCATGCTCGAGACCTATTAGAGAAGCTTGGCGGGCAAAAGAGACGATCCCAGCGCTCGTAAAAGCGGTTTCACTCTGGGGGGCTCAAACCGATTAGGCTGTTCTTCCGTTAGCAATTACGTCGGCGGGAGTCTCAATGCCAAAGCACATATTCGTGACAGGTGGCGTTGCAAGTTCCCTCGGTAAGGGTCTCACTGCTTCTTCCCTCGGGCGATTGTTAAAAATGCGTGGACTTCGCGTCACAATGCAAAAACTAGACCCGTACATCAACGTTGACCCGGGCACGATGAACCCATTCGAACATGGCGAAGTCTTTGTTACAGACGATGGTGGCGAAACAGATCTCGACCTTGGCCACTACGAACGCTTCATTGATGAGAATCTCACACGTAGTTCAAATGCAACTACTGGTTCCATTTATCAGGCTGTACTCGCTGCAGAGCGTCGTGGCGATTACTTAGGAAAAACAGTCCAGGTTATTCCGCACATCACCGACGAAATCAAGCGTCGTATCCGTCGCATTGCAACAGAGGACACCGATGTAGTTATTACAGAAGTCGGCGGAACCGTGGGCGACATCGAAATTCTTCCGTTTCTCGAAGCAATCCGACAGTTTCGCAATGAAGCGGGCCGAGACAATGTCTGTTATTTGCACGTCACTCTGGTGCCGTTTATTGGTCCGAGTGGCGAGCAAAAAACAAAGCCAACGCAACACAGCGTTACGGAATTGCGTTCCCGAGGTATTCAGCCCGATGTCATTGTGTGCCGAAGCGAAGAACCTCTTAGTAGTGGTTTAAAGCGGAAGATTTCGCACATGTGCGATGTTGATACCAATGCAGTTATTAATGCCGCAGACGTCGGCAACATTTATGAACTTCCGCTCGTGCTTCATGACGAAGGTCTCGACACTGTCGTTTGCGACATCTTGCACCTCGATAGTGCAGTCGATTTATCGTCATGGGAAAAACTTGTTGCTCAAGTAGACGCATCAGTGAAGCCGGTAAAGATTGGTCTCATCGGAAAGTATGTTGAACTACAAGATGCATACCTCTCCGTAGTGGAAAGTTTGAAGCATGCTGGGTTCCATCACGGAGCCAAAGTTGAGATCGATTGGATTCAAGCTGAAGATGTTGAAGGACTTCTTGCATCGGGGCGCCTTGATGCGCTCGATGGGATGGTGATTCCTGGCGGATTCGGTCCTCGCGGTATTGAAGGAAAGATCGCAGCTGCTGCCTATTCGCGTGAGAATCTTGTCCCGTGCTTGGGGCTATGTCTCGGTATGCAAGTAATGACAATTGAATATGCCCGCCATGTTCTTGGTATGGCTGATGCAAACAGCACAGAATTCGACCCGTCAACTACTCATCCGGTTATCGACTTAATGGTTGACCAACGCGACGTCACCATGAAGGGTGGCACCATGCGCCTTGGGGCCTATTACGCGGTGCTTCAGCCTGGTACAAAAGTGGCAGAGGCATACGGTGAAACGGTAGTGAGTGAACGACATCGACATCGTTACGAGTTCAATTACAACTACCATTCTCGTTTTGAAGAAAGTGGATTTTTGTGTAGTGGCACATCGCCCGACAAACGTCTCGTTGAGTTCATTGAGATGGAGAACCATCCGTATTGGGTTGGCACGCAGGCACATCCGGAATTCAAGAGTCGTCCTGATCGACCACATCCATTATTTAGAGAACTTATTGCGGCGTCGTTGGTCAATCGCGAGAAGCGACTTGCTCGTGGCGCTAATGCCCCAGTTGCTCAATCAAGCTGAATAAGAACGTGAACCAGGGCGACCATAAAGGTTTCGCATCGACTGATCTTGACGTGGTTCATTCGTGGGCGATGTTTCGCCTTTTGCGTCGAACAATTCGCGGACCTCGAGGCGATGTTTTCGAACGAACGTATGTAAGTACACCGGGAGCTGTTGGCGTAGTCGCCATGACCCCTGACAATCACATTGTCCTTGTATCTCAATACAGGTCATCCTTTGATGATTATGTACTGGAAATTCCAGCCGGAATGCGTGACGTTGTCGGTGAAGACCCAGCTCGTACTGCATGGAGAGAACTTGTCGAAGAGACTGGCTATATCCCAGGAACTGTCGAGCATTTAGGGTCGTGTCTGTCGTCTCCAGGTGTCACTGATTCTGTTGTCGAATTATTTATCGCACGTGATGTGGTTGAAGGTAATTCTGCCCCGGAGGGACCCGAGGAATTGGATATGACAGTGTTGTTGGTTCCTTTTGCAGAAGCATTGGCAATGGTTGAGCAGGGCGAGATTACTGACGCTAAAAGTGTCGTAGGTATATTGCTGACAACACGGCGTTTCCACGATCTCGGATGATTAACAATGACCAAAAGTTCCACCACTGAACGAGATGAGCAACTCGTCGAAGAGTTTCTTCGTTGGATGACTACTGAAAAATTTCGTGCTGCAAATACCATTTCGAACTATCGGCGAGATCTGATTCGTTATGTGGCATTCCTTGGCGAGACTAAGAAGAGCCTTCTCACTGCACGCGAATCAGACGTTGAAGAATATGTGCGGGTGTTACAAGCTTCTGGTGATGCAAATGCAAGTACGGCGCGAAGACTTTCGGCTATTCGGATGATGCATAATTTCCTGGCAGCCGAGGACCGAAGAAGAGATAATCCAGCCTCTCGAATTGAAGGCGTGAAAGTTCCGAGTGGTGTTCCAAAACCTCTGAGTCTTGATGAAGTGAATGCACTATTGGAAGCGATGGCGGGCGACTCGGCCGCTGAAATGCGCGATAGGGCTTTGGTGGAATTTCTGTATGCGACAGGTGCGCGTATATCTGAAGCATGTGATTTGAATATTCCTGACTTGGATATGTCTAACCGCGTGGTGCGTTTGTTCGGAAAAGGTTCAAAGGAGCGTCTAGTGCCGTTTGGTCGAATCGCAGAAGAAAGACTCCGCGAATACATCAGTAGTGCCGGCCGGGCACAACTTGTGCCTGACGTTTGGTCGCGGGGTTCTGACCGCGACGCCGTCTTTTTGACTAATCGCGGAAAAAGATTGAATCGGCAAAAGGCCTGGCATGTCGTTCGAGATGCCGGATTGAGAGCAGGAATCACTCGTGAATTGTCTCCCCATGTTCTTCGTCACACATGTGCAACTCACATGCTCGAGCACGGCGCAGACTTACGAATTGTTCAAGAGATGTTAGGACATGCAACTATCTCAACCACTCAGATTTACACGAAAGTCTCAAATGATCGATTGTGGGCTGTCTATCGCGACGCACACCCGAGAGCAGCAGGATGAAGACAACACACTTGGTGAAGAGGGCAGTGAGTTCACTGTTGCAGACTCCGCCGAACCCACAGGACATTGCGGTCGTTTCGCAAGTCTTGAATATTGCGGAGTTTGCTGTGTGGTCTGACATGCAATATCGCGATCAGCGACACAGTGTTGTTGTGCTCCATCGTTTTGACATCTTGGCGCCTGCTGCGGTGAGAGCTGACAGAGCATCTGCTTTATTGCATGACGTTGGTAAGAACATATCGAATCTTGGGTTTGTCTCACGTGTCATTGCAACTGTTGTTGGACCTCGTGGACAAAGATTCATCGCCTATCACGATCACGAGCGTCTTGGCGCTGAGTTATTACGTTCACTAAGTGACCCGCGCACCGTCGCGCTGGTCGGCGGTTTAGTTGATGACGACATATCACTGCTTCTGAAAGCAGCTGACGACATCTAGATTCGCGGCAGCAGGCCTATGGCGTTATGAGCCCTTTGAAGCGTCACAGCGGCAACATTGCGCGCCCGTTCGTTTCCGATTGAGAGAAGTCGAGCAAGTTCACCCTTATCTTGCATGAGTTCTTGGAAACGTGTACGTATTGGCTCCACAACTGCAATGACAGCATCGCCTGTGTCTGATTTGAGTGCACCGTATTGCGAATATTGACTAACCAATTCACCAACAGGCTTACCTGTTGATGCGGACAAAATATCAAGAAGGTTAGAAATGCCTGGCTTGTTAGCGATGTCGTACTTTACTTCGCTGTCTGAATCAGTGACGGCACGCTTGAACTTCCTAGAAATAGAAGCATTGTCATCTAGTAAATAGACAAGACCGCTATCGCTGGTGGCTGATTTTGACATCTTGGATGTGGGGTCTTGCAAGTCCATCACGCGAGCGCCTGCTTTGGGGTGGACAGCCTTCGGCAAAATAAACGTGTCCCCGAATCTATGATTGAAGCGAACTGCGATATCGCGCGTGATTTCAATATGTTGGCGTTGATCATCACCAACAGGTACTTCGTCTGCGTCATACAACAAAATATCAGCAGCTTGTAGCGCGGGATATGTGAACAATCCAGCAGATACAAATTCGGCTTCACGGCGTGCAGATTTGTCTTTGAATTGTGTCATTCGACTGAGTTCGCCAAAGGAGACTGTGCACTCCATAATCCACGCTAATTCTGTGTGTTCATGAATGTGGCTTTGTACAAAAACGGTTGCAACGTCAGGGTCGAGCCCACACGCGAATAGCAGGGCGGCAAGTTCAAGGGTTTGTGTGCCGATAAGGCCAGGTGTATCGATAACGGTAAGGGCATGTAGGTCGACGATTCCGTGGAATACGTCTCCGTCGTGCTGGCCTGAGACCCAATTAACGAGGGCGCCCAAATAGTTACCTAGATGTACGGAACCGGTGGGCTGGATACAAGACAGAACGCGTGGCACGAACAAAATCTAGTTGCTACGCATGGAATCTACGTGGTCAATTGCTGACCTAGGTGGTTCCGACAAGTACGCTAGGAAGGTGGCAATTGATGTAGCAACCCCCGTGTACGAGGGCCCTTTCGACCTTTTGCTTCATCTCATTTTGCGTGAAGAGGTGGACATCCACGAGATCAGTCTTTCCACCATTGTGGACGCCTATTTGGCTGAATTACTGAAAATGAACGAACTTGACCTAGAGGTCGCTACCGAGTTTCTTCTCATTGCAGCCACGTTGATTGAATTAAAGACTCGTCGATTGTTGCCGGGTCGTGAGGCCGTTGATTTAGATGACGAATTGGCATTATGGGAAGAGCGCGATTTGCTGCTGGCTCGACTGCTTGAGTGCAAAACCTTTAAGGATGTCGCCAAAATTCTTGCCACGTTTGTCGATGACGCTGACAGGGTGTACGGCCGCGCAGTTGGTCCCGATGAACGTTTCTCAGAGGTCGCACCAGACTTGCTAGAAGGTTTGACCATTGACAAGCTTGAGCGGGGATTCATCAACGCTATTACTCCCCGCAAGCGTGACGAATTGACTGTGTACCACATTTCGCCGATTCGATTTACTGTCGCTGAGGCTGTCGAAGAATTGATGGAAGATATTGCTCGTGTGGGAAGTACCTCATTTCGCGCATTGACTACTGGACTCGTAGAGCGTCTCGAAATAATTGTGCGCTTTTTGGCCATTCTTGAAATGTACAAACAAGGTTTTATCGAACTAGATCAAATTGATCGTTTTGGTGACATTACGGTGCAGTGGACTGGTCTCGGTACTGGAAACGAAAGTATGGCGGAGATCGATTCATATGAAGGATGATGTGACGACAGAGACAGTTCGAGCTATAGAGGCAATAGTTCTTGTAGCCCTTGAGCCGGTGCCGACGGACCTTATTGCGCAATTGCTTGAGATACCTACAACAACAGTTGAAGAAGTGTGCGCTCGTCTAGCTGACACATATGAAGAAGCAGGTCATGGTTTCCAATTGGCAAAGGTTGCTGGTGGATGGCGTTTTCAAACCCACCCAGACCTTGCTCCGTATGTCGAGCGTTTTATTCTCGATGGTCAACGTGCACGCCTATCAGGTGCTGCGCTTGAGACTCTCGCCATCATTGCCTACAAGCAACCAATTTCACGTTTGCAGATCGCATCCATCCGCGGAGTAGATCCGGATTCAGTTTTACGAACATTGCATGGTCGTGCGTATGTCGCGCCAGTATCGCGTGATAATGGCCCAGGTCAGGCGGTGTTGTGGGGCACGACGCAGTTGTTCCTTGAGAAGTTGGGAATTGCATCACTGAAAGACCTTCCATCTATTGCTTCATTTGTGCCAGATGCATCACTAGTTGAGGCGCTCGAAAAAACTTTATTGTTCGACGCAAACGTTATTTCTGAGCCGAGCGAAGGCGCGTAATGTCTTCTTTCACCCCGCCGGGAGGCGCGGTTCCCGAGCCACCGTTGTGGGAACAAATAGCAGCCGATGCACGTCTTGCCGATGGTGAGCGATTACAAAAAGTTCTCGCCAGAGCCGGGTTCGGTTCTCGCCGTGTTTGTGAGAACCTGATCGAGGATGGTCGCGTTGATGTTAATGGTGATGTAGCGATACTCGGTCGACGCGTCAATGTGGATACAGACATTATTGAAGTGGATGGCGCTCCTGTCGGTGTGCTACCAGGGCTTGTGTATTACTTGTTGAACAAGCCAGAAGGCGTAGTTACAACGATGGCTGATACACACGGGCGAGAGACGGTACTTGATTACGTGCCGTCAGAACCTCGTGTGTTTTCTGTCGGACGTTTGGATATCGATACAACGGGGCTGTTGATTTTGACGAACGATGGTCAATTGACACAGTTTTTGACCCACCCGAGTCACGGCGTTGAAAAGGAATACATAGCCGAAGTTGAGTGCGGCACAAATGGAGTACCTAACGGCGCATTGCGACATCTGCGTGATGGAGTTGACTTAGAAGATGGCATGACAGCCCCTGCCGAAGTGGGTCAACCTGAGCCTGGTGTGTTGCGAATAGTGATTCATGAGGGCCGCAACAGGCAGGTACGTCGCATGTGTGAAGAGGTGGGTCACCCAGTGATTCGACTTGTCCGCACACGTATCGGGCCGTTGCGGGACACGAAATTATCTCCTGGCCAATGGCGTGAATTAACGATTGAAGAAGTGCGTCAATTATCGAGCGCAGTTGACTTAGACGGCACGGATACGGTGTGGGAATGAACGCAGACGCGACGACAAGAAAGAAAGCGAACGTATTCGGCCTCGGCCTGATTGGTGGCTCGCTTGCACTAGCTCTTGCCGATGCTGGCTACGACGTTGGCGGACATGATTCGGATAAGTCAAAAATTGATACAGCCCTTGAGCGCGAGATAATTTCTTTCCCCGGTCTGTATTCCGATGCAGAGGTGACCTTTGTTGCAACCCCAGTCGGCACTGTGGCCGAAGCGGTACTGGAATCATTGACGCTGACAACCGGCGTGGTGACTGATGTTGGTTCCGTTAAGACTGCTATTTCGGTACAGGTGACAGACCCCCGATTTGTTCCCGGTCATCCGATGGCTGGATCTGAATTAGACGGATTGGATGGTGCGGATGCTTCAATGTTCGCCGGCGCTGTGTGGGTTCTGACTCCTACTGCTTATTCTTCCGACGCCGCCTTTGCTGTTGTGGCCGGATTGGTCGCAAAATTCGGAGCAGAAATTGTGGCTATGGATGCGGAACAACACGATGACCTGGTGGCAGTTGTTAGTCATGTCCCACACCTGACTGCTGCAACATTGATGCGCATTGCCGATAATCGCTCTGAAGAACACATGGCCTTGCTTCGCCTTGCTGCCGGCGGTTTTCGTGATATGACACGCATTGCATCTGGTCGTCCTGGAATTTGGCTCGATATTTGTGAACAGAACAAGGTTTCGATTGTGCGTGGTCTCGATGCCCTCATTCTTGGTCTCACTGACATGCGTGATGTTGTCGCTTCTTCAGATCGAGACGGTTTGTTGTCGCGGCTAGAACAAGCTCGACGGGCCCGTATGAATTTGCCCACTGGCGCAGGAGCCGTTGAAGATCTTGCGGAAGTCCGCATTCCGATACCTGACCGCCCAGGCGCGGCAGCAGATGTTTTCACGTTGTCTGGTGAACTCGGTGTCAACATTTACGACTTTGAAGTGGTGCACTCTGCTGAAGGCGACCGAGGAATCATGGTGACGGTTGTACGCGCCGAACATGCAGAGGTCTTTAGAGGCGGGTTGCTGGCCCGCGGATTTCGTCCGGCTATCCAGCCTTTGTCGTGACAACGGTCGTATTGCAACCGCCAATAGGCCCCATTGATGCAGTGGTGTCGGTTCCTGGTTCAAAAAGTCTTGCTAACCGTGCCCTGGTGTGCGCAATGTTGTCAAAAGAAGCTTCGCGTATTTCAGGAATTCCATCAGGCGATGATGCGCGAGTGGTGTTGGACGTTATTCGAGATTCTGGGCGTTCAATCACGATTATCGGTAACGAAGTAGTCATTGATGCAACAGGTGCTCTCAAGTTTCCTGGAATTGTTGATGCGGTTCTAGCTGGTACCTCATCTCGATTTCTCACAGCAGTTGCTGCTTTGTTCGACACAACCACAATCATTGACGGTGAAGCAGTATTGCGCAGTCGCCCAATGGCTGATTTGCATGATGCTTTGGTTTCGTTAGGTGCAGAAGTGTCGCATCTCGGTGAAGTGGGCTATTTGCCAGTGTCTGTTTCGCGTGGGTCGTTGTCAGGCGGTGAAATACACATAGCTGGCAATGTTTCTAGCCAATTCATATCTGCGCTCATGCTGATTGGACCAATGTTAGAAGAGGGTCTCATCATTCATATCGACGGTCCACTCGTCTCGCGATCGTATGTAGACATGACGGCACACGTGATGAGGTCGTTTGGTGCTTCGGTACATCTCGATGAATCGACAATCTCAGTGAGTAGCTGTGCATACGCTGGTTGCAACTATTCCATAGAGCCCGACTATTCATCTGCTGCATTTCCTCTCGTGGCTGTTGCCCTTCGCGAAGGCCGGGTGGTTATTCCGGGACTAGCCACCGCATCGTTGCAAGGTGATTCAGAGATTATTTCCATCTTGAAAAAGATGGGATTGTCTTGTGCAGTAAGTGGTGTGGACATATCAGTTTCTCGCGTTGCTACGACACAGGTATTACCGCTTGTAATGGACATGTCGGATTGTTCTGATTTGGTTCCTGCAGTTGCTGTTGCGTGTTGCATGGCCTCTGGTGAAAGTGTCCTTACTGGCATTGGTTTTATTCGTAATAAGGAAAGTGACCGACTAGGCGACCTGGCCAACGAGTTAAATCGTGCCGGCGGAAATGTGACTGTAGAAGAAGATGGACTTCGAATTGTTGGTCCGTGCAAGTGGAAGCCAGTCGTCTTTGATAGTCATCACGATCACCGAATGGCGATGGCACTTTCACTGTTGTCGCTGTGTGCTTCTGGAGTGGAAGTTGCGGACCCAGAGGTCGTGACAAAAAGTTGGTCGGAGTTCTTCATAGATATGGCGCCAATCCTCGGCAATAATGAGACGGGCTACTAACCTGTGGCGATGAACATTACGGTCGCTGCCTTCGATGTGGATAACACTCTGACAGTACGTGATTGCGTTGTGCCGTTCATGCGGTCAGTTGCCGGTACTCGACGACTAATGAATGTGATGCTCTCTGACCTAGGTTCAACCATTCAAAGAGTCAGACGACGAGACCGTGATTTCTTGAAGGCGAAATTCGTTCATGGTGTCTTTGAAGGCAAGAACGCTGGCGAAATTCAGTCTCTCGGGGTGCGGTTCGCATCAAAGATAGCAGACGGATGGTTGCGTAGCGATGTTGCCGCACGTATGCGTTGGCATCAAGAACAAGGACATGTCGTTATTTTGGTGTCGGCTTCATTAGGGGCATACTTGCATCCTCTTGGCGATCTTCTTGAGGTGGATGCAGTCCTGTGCACGGAACTAGAAGAAGTCAATGGAATTCTGACGGGCAAATTAGATGGGAAGAACTGCCGCGGAGAAGAGAAAGCCTCACGTGTGCAGAAGTGGTGCGAAGGTGCGGGAATGAACGCGGAGGATCTCGTCTACGCCTACGGAGATTCTTCGGGCGATGTTGAACTGCTCGAATTGTTCTCACATGGAACTTGGGTTAATACGACTGATCTTGAAGAGAACGCAGCATGATTCTCGCGTGTATAAAGGAAGCTCGTCCGTCTCAGTGGACTAAGAACGTTCTAGTCTTTGCAGCTCCTGCGGCACTTGGTGTTCTGGATGAATGGTCTTCCCTCGGTAAGACCCTCATTGTTTTTGCAGCGTTCTGTATGGTCGCTAGCGGTACGTACTACTGGAACGACATCATGGATGTCGAACAGGACCGACAACACCCAAAGAAGCGGAATCGGCCCATTGCTAGTGGCGCAGTTCCTCTCTCAGTGGCTCGCATAGTTGGTTCAGTTTTGCTGATATGTGGACCTGTGCTCGGTTACATGGTTCGTCCGGCTGCAGGTGGGATTATTGCGCTGTATGCAGGTCTCACTATTGGTTACAGCACGTGGTGGAAACATGTTCCTTTGCTTGATCTATCTCTCGTAGCTAGCGGCTTTGTTCTTCGTGCCATGGTGGGCGCAGCAGCAACCCAAACACCGATGTCGATGTGGTTTGTTCTGTGCATCACGTTCGGCTCATTTTTTATTGTGACAGGAAAACGATTTGCCGAATTGTTGGAACTTGGTGATCAAGCCGCAGTAACTCGCACATCACTGAAGTCATATTCGCTCGTGTATCTGCGTCAATTGCTTGGGGTGTCGTGCACAGCAACAGTTGTGACGTATTGCATGTGGGCATTTGAAAATGCTGCGATAGCCCACGTATCTATTCCGTTTCATGGCTTATCTGTGGTTCCTATGGTGCTGGCATTGTTGCGGTACTTGTTGGTGCTAGAAAATGGCGGCGGGGGCGCTCCGGAAGAAGTGTTCTTCAATGATCGATGGATTCAGGCGTATGGCGCAGTCTGGGTCATTGTCTACGGGCTTGCGGTGTACGCCTCGTAGAGGATTACGTGTTGACCTCTGTTTATTGGGGGCACCGTCTAGAATTCGTACCATGGTTATGCAGCGTTTATCAGGGTGGGGTCGCACCGCTTGGACTGTTGCTGATTTGGTTCACACCACCGATGTCGATGTAGTGCGGTCAACAATCGGCACTGCAGGTGAACGCGGAATCATTTCTCGCGGCCTTGGGCGTTCATACGGTGCAGCTGCTCAAAATGCTGGCGGAATAGTTCTGGAAATGACATCTGAGAATGACCCGATGGGTATCGACGCTGATTTCGATCCATTGACGGGTCTTCTCACTGTTGCGGCAAGCGTCAGTATCGACGCCATATTGCGAATGTGTGTGCCACAGGGCTGGTTTATTCCTGTTACTCCTGGCACCAGATTTGTCACCGTTGGTGGAGCTATAGCGTCAGATATTCACGGTAAAAATCATCATATTGACGGAAGTTTCGGACAACATGTGCGTTCGTTGACGCTGATGTTGTCGAGTGGCGAGGTGATTGAACTTTCACCCGAAGCGAATGCCGCATGGTTCTGGGCAACTATTGGCGGAATGGGTCTTACCGGCGTCGTGCTTCGGGCAACTGTTGCAATGTTGAAGATTGAAAGTTCTCGAGTCGAAGTCGAAACTGTCCGCTTAGAGAATTTTGATGCTGTATGTGCTGCGATGAGCGCGGATGGGTCAGATGGTGATTATCGCTATTCAGTCTGCTGGGTAGATCTACTTGCCACTGGCGCGTCAATGGGTCGTGGAGTGTTGACACGCGGCGATCATGCAGCCGCAAGCAAAGTTGATAAAGAGGATCCGCTGTCATACGACCCTCGGCTGACAGTATCTGCCCCGGGCTGGGTTCCGAATGGTCTATTGAACAAGTGGTCGATTAAGGCGTTCAATGAAGCGTGGTACCGCAAGGCGCCCGCTAAGAGCCACATTGCCCTTGAGTCGATACCGGCGTTCTTTCACCCTCTTGATGGGGTCAATCGTTGGAATCGTCTGTATGGCAAACAAGGATTCATTCAATATCAATTCATTGTTCCTCTTGACCGTACGGATGTACTTCGCAAAGTGATCGAGAAATTCTCTGCAGCGGGCGTTGCTTCGTTTCTTGCAGTGCTGAAGAGAATGGGTCCTCAAAATATTGCTCCAATGTCATTTCCTACTGAGGGGTGGACATTGACTCTTGACATGGCAGCAGGTATTTCTGGTTTAGCGGAACTGCTGTCAGAAGTCGACACCCTTGTTTTGGATGCGGGTGGGCGCCACTACTTGGCCAAAGATTCCCATGTATCTGCATCAGCGGTACGACGTGGGTACCCGCGCATCGACGAGTGGATGAGCACTCAAGAAGAAATGGATCCCATTGGCTTGTGGCGAAGTGATTTGTCACGTCGGTTGGGATTAGTAGATCACAGGAGATCGTTATGAAAAATGGAGTAGGCGTAGCCCAAAATATTGTGCTTTTCGGTGGAACGAGCGAAATAGGGCAAGCAATTATTCACAAATTGGTCAAGCCTGGTGTGTCGCATGTCGTTCTTGTTAGCCGCGACATTGATGCAGCTGAAGTTCAGGTTGCTGAAATTGCAGAACGGTACCCGGACATGGAAGTGCATCACGTGCGTTTCAATGCCGATGACTCTGCATCAATGATTCATGTTGTTGCAGAAGTCGCACAGCAGGTAGGGGATATTGATGTGGTCGTTATCGCGCAGGGCGTCTTACAAGAAGGCGTTGACTACTATAAAAACCCTGTAGCATTGTTGCCTGTTGCTGATGTGAACTTCACGAGCACCATGGTGCTGATGTATGCACTTGCAGCCCAGATGCGCTCCCAGGGTTATGGGAAAATGGTTCTGCTGTCTTCAGTTGCAGGCGAACGAGTGCGTAAAGGTAATCCTGTGTACGGCGCAACGAAGGCAGGTATCGATGGGTTTGCACTAGCTCTTGATCACGAACTTATCGGCTCTGGTGTTTCAGTTCTTGTTGTTCGACCTGGTTTCGTGACAACAAAAATGACCAAGGGTATGGATAAAGCCCCGTTCTCAACTGACGCAGAAACAGTGGCAACAGCAGTGGAAAAGGCGGTCTCGTCATCCCGAACAGTTATCTGGGTTCCAGGATTACTGCAGTACATGTTTTTGATTTTGAAGAACTTGCCCACAGCCGTGTGGCGTCGTCTTCCGCTCTGACGGCTTACGGTATAGCGCCTCGAACGCCATAGATACCGGTAACGGTCACTAGGCCACCAATCATGACCATCACTACGAGCGGCCACCATTTTTCGTCTTCGTCACGTAGTGCCCGTGCCACTGGGAAAAAAAGTGGGAATGCAGTAAATAAGAAGCGAGGTCGGGCAGTTACGGTTGCCGGAATAAGCATCAACGCCAGAACAACTGCGGTGTACGACCAATAGATGAGGTTCATCTTGTACTTGCGCGCCATATAAAGGGAAATCAACATGGCCGCCACGCTTGCAGCAGTAAGAACCGATGTTGGTGAACTAACCGGATGCAAAAAGAAATCGTAGGTTCTCTGGACAGCAGTAGCGCCAAAACTAGTGCCTTCCTGCCACGCTTCACGCTGGACACGAAACCATGCCCAGTCTTCGCCGGTGTGCATTCGCAGGAACCACATAAAGCCTATAAATCCGAGCGGGGAGAGCGCGGGGGCAATGAGCGATCGCCAATCCCTGTCATTACGAATTGCGAGTAATGATGCAACGGCGCACGCAGCTACTAATGCAACTCCATTTGGGCGAGTTGCAGTTGCCATTGCGGCCAATACTCCGGCCCATATCCAATGCTTGTCTCGTAAGGCAATGAAGCACAGCGCAACGATGGTGAGCATTAGGGCCTCTGAATAGGCCATGCTGAGGACGAAGCTGCCGGGAAAGAGCGCAAGAAGAATCATTGCCTTTTCGGCTGTCTTGATGTCGAAGAGGCCGCGGCACAAGTAGCCAGCAAGGAACACGAACATTGCGCCAAGGATGACGTTGATTGTTAGTGCCACGCTGACAGGTCCACCAGGAATGACCACGTTAAAATAGTGCACTAGGCGTGGATAGAGAGGAAAAAATGCAGCGCGAGCATCGGATACGAAGTACGTCACATTCGGCATGATGTGGTGTGGATATCCCTCGCGCACAACATCCAAGTACCAGTGTCCGTCCCAACTGTCGAGAATGGCAGCCAATCCACTGAGTCCGTTTGCAGGCTCTACGTCGTTTGATCTGTCAACTACCGCTTGTGCGGCGACTGCAATAGCAGCGCCCATTATTACGAAGAGGCGAGACAAGAGATAGACGAGACCAGCTTTGCGTATTGCTTTCCCCCAAGGGTCTGTGGCTGGCGGAATGTGTAAACGGCGGGGAGAAGAAATAATTGTCATAAGGTCCTAGAAACAGTTATCTCCAGTATTGCCTATTGGGTCTCATTTGTGATGCTTTTTGAGGTTCTCCACGTTGGTGATTGCACGGTAAAACTGGCACGATTGCACATGGCTGAAATTGAACTGACATATCCGCGCGATGGCATTGCACTTGTCACAATGAACCGCCCCGACAAGTTAAACGCAATGACATCAACGATGGTTGAGGCGCTTCACGAGACCTTTTCTGTAATTGGGCGCTCTCGTGACGTTCGCGTTGCAGTTTTAACAGGTCAGGGTCGTGGATTTTGTGCTGGCCTTGACCTCGGCGGTTATGGCGAAGCTCCGGGTTTCGAATGGATGGGCAGTGTTGAGAAGGGGTTTGCCGTACAGAAGCACATCGCGTCCCTTATTCCCAAAATGAGATCAATTCCACAACCAATCATTTCGGCGGTGAATGGTCCGGCTGCAGGGGGAGGTTTCGCTCTTGTTCTCGGTTCCGATCTGCGCTTGTGTTCAGAGACAGCCCGATTCAATGCTGCGTTTATAAGAATTGGGCTGTCGGCGTGCGATATCGGAACAAGTTGGTTGCTTCCTCGGCTCATTGGGGCTGCTCGTGCTCACGAGATTATGTTGACTGGGCGTTTATTCGACTCTGAGGAGGCATTGCGGATTGGGCTTGTGACCGAAGTGTTACCGGCAGATGTATTACTCGACGCTGCGTACATCAAGGCTCAGGAAATCATGCTGAACAGTCCGATCGGTGTTGCCCTCACGAAGGAAGGCATGTGGGCGTCTTTGGAAATACCGGGGTTACAGGCAGCCATTGACATGGAGAACCGTCAGCAGATTATGGCCAGTTTCTCAGATGATGCGCGAGAGACTCAACGAGCCAAGCGGGAAGGAAGACCTCCTCAGTATCGAGCGTAAACGCTCTTAACTTTTTGTTTGATTAATTCACGGAATCGGTGATCTCCTGTCATTGCGACTAGTTTTATGTCGTGAGCGAACGTGAAATCATGTCTTGGGAAATATTTGGCGAAGCGAGCCGAGAGCTAGCTACCAGTGTCGCCGAGGGCGGATACGAGCCTGACATTATCTTGGCAATCGCACGTGGTGGTTTACTTGCTGCTGGTGCGCTTGGATATGCATTGGCTGTAAAGAATCTCTACACGATGAATGTCGAGTTTTATACGGGTGTTGACGAACGTCTTCCTGTACCGATGATTCTTCCTCCGGTACCGGACCTTGTGGAATTACGTTTTGCTCGCGTACTTATTGTTGACGACGTTGCAGATACCGGACACACACTTAAAATCGTTCAAGACTTTTTTAAGGGTCGTGTCAAAGAAGTACGTTCAGCAGTGTTGTACGAAAAGTCGCATTCGGTTGTTCAATGTGAATATGTCTGGAAGCACACTGACTTGTGGATCAACTTCCCATGGAGCGACAAGGACCCAGTTGTCAAACGTTCTGGGATTGTGAAAGACGCGTAGGCGTCAACCCATTTCTTTAATGATGGTCAGCGCTGCGTTGCGGCCACTAGACCCCCACACTCCAGCGCCAGGGAATGTGGCTGCACCTGTGAGGTAGAGACCCTTTATTGGCGTGTGATACCTGGTGAGTTCCGGCGTGGAGCCCAAGAACGCCGCCAACGGTCCACCACCAAAACTGAGTGCATGACCCTTGGGCAGATGAAATTGTGATTCATAACTCGCAGGGGTCAAGACTCGCCAGTCTTCAATTGAATCCATAAAACCAGGCTGAACCAAGGATCCGAATTGACGTAGCCAACGCTCTGGTTCGTCACGAGATTCCCAACCATCAACAAATGAGTACGGCGTATAGAGCGCTTCAAGACTGAATACGCTTTTCCCCGCAGGGGCAATGGTGTCGTCAATGTTAGAAGGCGTGTTAGCAAGCAACGCCATTCGTGGCATCGTTTTTCCTTCGCGCATCAATTGCGAACCGCGATGAAGTTCTGCTAGCGACGGACTAACGAGGACTGTAGAGCCGGTGGATTGAAGATCGGTGAGTGAATCTGCAAATGCGTTAAACAACGGTGGTGTATTAGTAATTGCATCAATCTTTGATTCGTACCCTTCGCCAGGAGTGTGGAGCTTCCAGCGATTGATAAGAGAATTTGCTTTGGCAGGAGGATTCTTTAGCCATTGGATAAAGGTCCGTTGTGGATCGCAAGCCGATACAACAATTCGTGCTGTGACTGTTGCGCCGTCGCCAGTTTGTACGGCACTGACACGAGATCCTTCACAGATGATTCCGACCACACGGGTGCTTGTCCGTAAGAATCCACCGGCGGCGAGAAATGATTGTTTCAGAGCTTCTGGCAACATGCCGCTTCCGCCAAGAGGACGACCGAGTGTGCCGACATGCCGAAGTGCATACGAGATTGCACCGAGTCCCGTACCAGGGGTCTCGTGAGAGAGTCCCCACACAACAGGACCTTCCACCATTGCGGGGCCGATGACCGCTTCGTCGTCGAAGAATTGTCGCATGACGTCGGCTGCCGACATGCGGCTCATGCGAAGCATTGATGCAACGCCGCGACCGCCTCTGCAGATAACAGTGGAAAGAAGAGAACCACGTGACGGAGGGTTTGCAGCAGCCTCGAGGATTAGGCGAGCGACAGGAATGGTGGTTTGCGCGAACTGTCTGTATCCGTCAACTGAGCCAGGATGCGCGATGGCGAGTTCATCAAGAGTCTTGTCAACGTCGTGCCACAGCGGCCAGAATTTCTCGGTTGTCCAGTCACCATTAATTTGCGGTGGCTCGACATCGATGTATTGAAGCCCGTGGGCTGACAAATTGAGTTCTTCAGCTATAGGGGTGGTGCGAAACGTTAGATGGTCACAGTTGCAAATATTGACAGTTGCCCCTCCATATTGCTCGCTGGCAGCGGTACCACCGACATCTGCTCGAGCTTCAATAAGCAATGTGGATAGTCCGTGTCTCGCAAGATACGCCGCAGTTACGAGGCCATTATGGCCTGCTCCAATAACGATGGCGTCAAAATCAGTCTCTGCGCGCTTAGTCACGGTCTCTATTCAAGCACTCAGATAGGTTTGATGCATGGCTTGTACACGATTACTAGGTGACCTTTCCGCATTGCAGTTATCTGCAGAACTAACTAAAGATTCGATAATTGTTTTGCCGTTGGGCGCAATTGAGCAACACGGACCACATTTGCCGTTGAACACGGATTTCGTAGTGGCCGATGCCGTGTCACGAGCTGCAGTAGACAAGTTTGGCGCTGAAACCAATGCGTGGCTGCTGCCGACTCTTCCGTTCACAAAGTCAAATGAGCATGCTTGGGCTGCAGGGACTATGTGGTTGTCAGCGACAACCATGATGGCTGTGATTGACGACATTGGTCGATGTGTTGCATCGACTCCTGCAAAGAAGATCATGTTCATCAATGGTCATGGCGGCAATAGCGCGTTGATGGCGATGATGAATAGGGAGTTGCGGTTGAAATACGGTCTTCAGACCTTCCTCGCTCATCCTCATATGCCCGCAGACCAAGGTGGTTCGTCTGCCGAATCTGAACTTGGTATGGGGGTTCATGGTGGAGTCGATGAAACTTCTGTCATGTTGCACTTGCGTCCTGACCTTGTTGACATGTCGCTTGCAGTACGTCGCATACCTGAAGGGCTTGCAAAGAATGAACAAGTTAAATTCGGTGGCCGTGTTGCTTTTGGTTGGTTGTCAAATGATTTTTTCCCAGAGGGGCATATCGGTGACCCAACTGGAGCGAGTGGCGAACTTGGTGCCCGCATGTTTGCTAGCGCGATTGAATCGTTAGGTACTGCGATGAAGGAAATTAGTCGATTTGACTTTGGCCGGTAAACACAAAAGGGGAGGAGCATTGCTGCCCCTCCCCAATATGTTGTGATTGTTTAACCGAGCTTGATTGCTGGGTTGATGTACTTGTTGGTGACGATGTCGTCAGCTACAAGTCCGTCTTTTACCTTGGCACCAGTAGAGGTGAACACTGGAGTCGCTGTCGCAATGAATGCTGTTACACGCTCTGTGTCGAAAGATCCGAGTGTTCCGTCTGGGCTGTTAGCAATGAGCTTGTCCTCTTGCATCTTTGCAACTGCGGCTTTTGCCTGACCTGCGTCATAGGCCCAACCGTTGTTGTACTGAGTTACTGCATCAAGGATGATTGCGTTAGCTGTATCTGGAGCACCAAGATAATCAAGTGCGGCCTGCTGGATCACAGGTACGAGTGCTGTGAGGCATGTGTCGTACTGTGCGATGTTCGCTGGTGTGCCACCCAATGACTGTGCATATGCGGTCCAACCTGCATCGTGGATGTACTGGTAGGCAACATCCTTCATCCAATCCTTAAGGACGTTCTTGTAGAAGTACGGCTCAGAAGTACCGAAACCCTGTTGAGTGTCTTTTCCGCCTGCAGCGATGAACGACGCAGGTGCGCCGTCATATGTTGCATCAACTTGCTTCTTATCAAGAATTCCTGTGGCTGTGAAGTAGTCCATGTACGCGGCGCCATCGAAATAGCGAACCTTTGCACCAGTTGCCTTCAAGTCCGCAATTGTCTTTACGTCTGGATAGGTAGCTGGGTCCCACATGATGATTTGTGGGTTGATATTGAACGGTGCAACAACAGCCTGTGTTGGGAAGTCGGTCGAGTGTGCAACCGCTTCGTCTGTGCTGGTGAAACCAAGAAGGATGCTTGGGTCTTTGTACAGTTCTGCTGTTACTTGGCTGTATCCGATTGCTGGTCCACCTGCACGGATTTCAACCTTTACACCTGTGGTTTTCCCACCGGCCATGAGGTCTCCCGTGACGCGGAGTTTGGCTGTGTCTACTGTGTAACCAGGACCAACAAGTTGGTACAAGTTGCCGTGTTCTGCTTCTGGGTTCCAGTCAGTCTGAAGTGACACTGTTGCGGGGCAACCGGCAGCGACAAGGTCGACGCCGGTAGCTGCAGCAGCTGTTGTGTCTGGAGCAGCTGAATCACTGCCGCCGCACGCAGCAAGCGTGAGGGCAGCGATGACTGCAGTTGCTAATAGTGGTCTTTTTTTCATGTGTTTATGTTCTCCTGGTAGTTGGTGATGTGCGGGTCAGTGACCCCTAGTGGTGATGTGCCATTTGCCGATGGCTCTTCGAGAGACCCATCCGAAAAAAAGGAACACCACCAGACCGAGTGTGCTGGCAAGAATGATTGCAGCGATGAGCTCTGCGCCCCACAGGCGATTTCGGTACACATCTATCTGTGCGCCAATACCAACGACGCCACCCTGACGGAAATAGAAGTCACCAACGACTGCACCGATAACCGCGAGACCTGCTGAAATACGGAGCCCTACGAAGATATTTGGAAGCGCTGCAGGGAATTGCAACTTGACCAAGCGGGTCCATTTCGATGCACCTTGCAACGTGAATAACTCATGTTGACTTTTGTCTGCTGACAGGAGTCCGAACAGGGTGTTACTGACGATGGGGAACATGGCAATAAGAACAACTACGAGAAGGCGCTGTGTTCGTGTGCCGTCAATCAGTGCGCGAATGAGCGGAGTCAGTGCAAGAACAGGCGCGCTTTGGATGGCGACTAGGTATGGCCATGTCGCACGCTCTAGCCATCGACTTGAACTCATGAGAACAGCCAAACTCATCCCAACAACGATGGTGATCGACAAGCCAATAAGGGCAATCTTTGCTGAGTCCCACAACGACAGCAGAATCGGTTGTAGTCCGCGACGTTCGCCTGAATGCCACACAAAGAATCCGTCTGTCAGGACTTTGTGGGGTGTTGGTAGCAAGAAGCGTTTCTGTTCGGGTAGCACAACTGAAGACAAGAGGTACCAGACCGCAATAAATGCTACGAACACAATGATGGGTCCGATGTAGTCAACAAACGAAAACCTGTCTGTTTTGTCTGGAATTACTTCCTCAACTGGACTGGTAATTGCGTTTGCGGTACTCATTCATGTGCTCCGCGCAGAGCGTGGGAAATTTTTCCGCACAGTTCGCCAAATTCTGGTTCGTATCGAAGATCATGGTTGCGTGGATATGCAAATGGAACATCAAATGACGCAATGATCTTGCCTGGACGAGATGACATCACGAGAACTTTGGTTGACATGTACACAGATTCAGTTATTGAGTGGGTTATAAAAAGTCCCGCAAAACCCTCATGCTGGAACAGGCGAAGAAGTTCATCGTTCAAACGTTCACGAGTGATTTCATCAAGTGCACCGAAGGGTTCATCAAACAAGAAGACTTTCGGCTTCATAACTAAAGACCGAGCAAGTGATGCGCGCATCCGCATACCGCCGGAGAGTTGACGTGGATACTTTTCTTCAAAACCATTCAGGCCTACAAGTTCGATTGCTTCGGCAGCCAGTCGCTGGCGTTCTGATTTGGGAAGTTTGTGAAGTTCAGCAATGAGTTCCACGTTGCGCGCAACGGTTCGCCACGGCATGAGTGTTGCATCTTGGAAGACATATCCGATGCTGTTGCGGTCGATAGCACAAGTGCCTCCGGTGTTTGCTTCAAGGTTTGAAGCAATTCGAAGAAGCGTTGACTTGCCGCATCCCGATGGCCCCACTACGGTGACGAATTCACCAGCGTTGATAGAGAAGGACACATTGTCGAGAGCTTTTGTTCCTTCGTCAAACGTCATCGAAACGTTGTTAAAAGATAAAAGTGCAGAGGATGATGCCGGAGCGTCATTCATGATTATTGTCTCCGCCAAACTCACTAAAGACAAGATAGGGCATTGTTAGGGTCACCTGTGTCACTAAAAGGTTTACTTTCTGTTACGAATTTGATTATCGAGCACGACGCCGCCATGTACAACAATTCTGTCGGGGGGCCCCATCGCAATCGACTCACGAAGATTAGCCGCAAGTGTGGCTACGAAAGTTGCGGGCTCGCCAACGGCAAGACAGCTAGCGACCCCATGAACAACATGATGAGCATGTGAAGAGACCATCTGAATCGCCGTTGCGGCTGTGACGTGCGCTGAGACCATAAGTAAAGACCCAATCTCCAGAGGGTCTCCGCGACCGACCAAGTTGAAAGGGTCCTGCAAGTTGTCTGCTCCTGCCGCAACGATGACCCCAGCTTGTTGCAGCCTGTAGATAGGTGTGATGGCGCGGGCCGGGTTGGTTGATATGCCACGTTCCTGAAGAAATAAATTGGTCTGTGGCAAAGCTGTGACTGTGATTCCGGCGGCACTTACTTTTGCTGCGATGCGATCAATGTCTGCTTCCGACTTGGTTGACAACGCAACGCAATGACTGGCATTCATTTGGTGAGACAGGTTGTCTCGAATCGCAATGTCTGCGAGGTGCTCTAGGTCACTTGAATCAGATCGCATGTTTTCATCGGCATGGAGGTCAAGAGGCAGCCCTGCTTCGACTGCAAGATTCAACAAGAATTCGACTGCACCCTGCGGATCTGGGTCCAAGTGCGGACAACCGCCAACAACATCGATCCCGGCCGAGATTGCGTCGCGGGCGAGTGCACGGTGTTCTTTGCCGGCGACTCCGGTGACGGGCCACTCAAGAAGCATGGCGACTTGGACATCCATGAAATGAGCACAATTATTTTTTACTTCCAGCAATGCGCGTACAGAAGACAGGCCACCTGAAATGGTCGTGTCTGCATGGGTCCTTATTGACGTCACGCCATTCAGAGACATCAGATAAACAGCGCGCATGGCACGCTCAATAATGTCGTTATGCGTAATTGTTGAGCGAACAGCTTCAAGTCCACGAATTGCGCCCATAAGGTCACCAGAAGGATTTGAAATGCGATCGGCGAGGAATGCTTTATCGAGATGTGCATGTGGCTCGACAAATGAGGTTGTAACGACATGACCTGAAAGAGAGATGTTCTTCGAAGTCGTGAGGGGGCATCGCCCGGTAGGTCCAATCCACGCTATGAGACCGTCATCTGTCGCTACATCGACAATTGAGCCGTCAATCAGTTGAGCTTTAGTGAAGAGAATGGAAGCGGACACTGAGGTGTTACACCAGAGGGGAGAGAGGTGGCAATGGACGTCGCGCCATGGTCTCGCCCAATTGTGGCATCACTTCTTCGGCAACCATGTGCAATTGATCCTTCATCTCTTCACGAGTGAGCCCAGGTAAGTCGAAAAAGATAATCAGATGTTTGAGATCAAGAAGTTCTCGCCAGAAACCGATGGTGTCGACAACGTCTGCTACGGAACCGATGGCCTGAATTTTTTGATCGACTGATTCCTGCACCGTTGGGCAATGGTCAAACGCAACTTTTGATCCGTCTGGATTTCTATAACTAGCGAATCTGCCGTAGGGAGCGAGAAAACGGCAGAATTCATCATGACCTGCCTTGCCTTTTTTCATTGCAGCTTCCCGTGTTTTTCCGACATGAACGTTAAGAACAAGACAGCGATCTTCGCCGGGTGCTACTGGCTTGCCCATGTCATCACGGATTTGGGCGAATTTATTCCACTTATCTAGCTGGCTGTCCGCATTCTGAAGCCAGTACACAGCTTTGTGCCCTGCGCGGGGAACGTACTCGATCGTTTCGGGTGAAGTGACAGGTTGGTAAATGTCGACAATCCTTTGAGGGCGGGGAATGAGGGTGAGGTCATCAACGTTTGATCCACGGTCCGGAATATCATCCGCTGGCAATGTGAAGTGTTCACCCCGAAACGAGAATCGCTCGTTGGTCCATGCGCGCTTGATGATTTCCAGTGACTCTTCAAATATTTGTCGGTTAATCCGATCATGTTCAGCAGACATGTCATTATCTCCAGAAGCAACCACCGTGCCAAGTGGCCATGCTTCGCGAGGAACAGTGCCACGTCCGACGCCAAATTCCATCCGTCCGCCGGTGATGATATCTGCGATGGCGAAATCTTCTGCAAGACGAAGTGGATTCCACTGAGGAACCACATTGAACATTTGGCCCAATCGCAAATTCTTCGTTTGGCTAGCTAGGTGTTGCCCAAAAAGAATCAAGTTGGGAAGAACTTCGTATCCCTCGTATTGAAAGTGGTGCTCTGTGAGCCACATGGTGTCATACCCAAGCGAGTCAGCAGTACGAGCCCATTCAACAAGATTTCTGTAACACTCAATGACGGCATTATTGTCGTAACGACGAGATGTCGGAGTAATTGAGTCACTTCCCGCATCGGGCATTGGAACTGTGCAGAAAAAATTTGTGTCAACTCTCATGTGTCTAAATTAGCCCACCTACAGTGAGACTTCGCACTCGACCCATTAACTAGTTGTTAATTGTTCACCACAAATGCCGTGCCGTAAATACATCTTTCAAGGCCCGAGTGTCGTCACTCATAACGCCGTCAACACCCATATCCAGCAGTTGACCAATCTGAAGCGGGTCATCAATGGTCCACACATGAATCTGCAGCCCGAGTCGATGCGCGCGCGCGATACTTCGATGTGTAACAACGGGGATGGGGCCCTGGCGCACAGGCACCTGTGCAATGAGTGCATGACGGGAAGGGCTGATTGGTATTCCGGTGGTACTTCCCAACACGAGGCGGATCACCTCTTGCGGGCCCATCGATGTACATAATCCTGCACCCAGTTCTGATCGAATATGTTGAAGTCGTTTATCGCTGAAACTTCCGACACAAATACGGTCAATGCAATTCGAGCGACGAATTGTGTCTATGAGTGGCTGCATCGCCGCATCTGATTTGCAATCAATATTGATGCGAAGGTCCGGCCATGAAGTTAATAGATCTTCCAGCAAAGGTATTGGGTCAGTTCCGTCAATACGCGCAGTTGAAAGGGTGGACCAGTCGGTCTCTTCAATTCGCCATGGTTTGTCACAGGTGCGCTGCAAATCATTGTCATGAAACGCAACCAATCTGCCATCACGTGTTGAATGAACATCTGTCTCCACATAGCGATATCCAAGAGCGACTGCGTCGTCAAAGGCTCGCAGAGTGTTCTCTGGTGCAGCAGAGGTTCCGCCGCGGTGAGCAAAGGCTATGGGTGAGGTGTTGTCGAGGTAGGGATGTCGAACGACCATTAGATGGATCGACCGGCTGCCTTCCAGTATTCATCTTTCAACAGGCGCTTGTACAACTTGCCAGTCGGATGTCGTGGCAGGTCTGACATGAAGTCAATTGTGCGCGGGCACTTGATGTCCGCAAGATGGGTCTTACAGAACGCAATAAGTTCCTTCGCTAATGCATCTGCCTCTTCGGGGGTTGCTGGCATAGTGACTGGCTGAACGACTGCTTTTACTTCTTCGCCAAAGTCGTCATTTGGTACTCCGAAGACTGCAATGTCCATAACTTTCGGATGGTTGACCAGAATGTTTTCTGACTCTTGCGGATAAATGTTTACTCCGCCTGAAATGATCATGAATGCTTTTCTGTCCGTGAGATACAAGAAATTATCTGGGTCAAGGTATCCGACGTCACCAAGTGTTGACCAGCCACGTCCCTTGGGGTCACGTGACGCTTTCGTCTTTTCAGGGTCGTTGTGATATTCAAAGACAGCACTACCTTCGAAGAAGATTGTTCCTGATTCTCCCTGTGGAACGTCGTCTCCGTTTTCATCACAAATATGGACGATTCCTTGGATCGCTGTTCCCACAGTTCCCGGATGAGCGAGCCACATGTCGCTGTTGCAGTAAACAAAGCCATTACCCTCGGTGCCTGCGTAATACTCGTGAATGATTGGTCCCCACCACGAAATCATTGCCTTTTTGGTTTCGATCGGACACGGAGCTGCTGCGTGAATTGCAACTTCAAAATTTGATACGTCATACTTGTTTCGTACGGCCGGATCTAGTTTCAACATACGTATAAACATTGTTGGCACTAGTTGCGTGTGTGTCGCTTTGTACTGCTCTGCGTACTTCAAATACATCTCAGCGTCGAAGTGTTCCATGACCACTGTGGTTCCGCCTGAAGCATGAACAGACATATTGAAACGCAATGGTGCTGCGTGATACAGCGGCGCAGGTGACAAATAGATCATGCCTTCGTGAAATTGATAAAGCCCGACTGTGAGTGCGGTAGCAAGTCCTGCAGAGGTTCCTAACGGTGTGCCCGCGAACGCACGCGAAACACCCTTTGGCATTCCGGTGGTTCCACTTGAGTACAGCATGTCTGTGCCGTCGATCATGTCAGAGAGGGGAATTGTCGGAGCTGAGTCAACTGTTGACTCGAATGAGTCATAGCCGTCGATGGTCCCATCGAGCATGAGTCGAAGATGAACATTGGGGATGTCGTTTGAGATCTCAAGAGCTTGGTCAGCTTTGTATTTAGAGGTGATAAAAGCTTTTGCTTGGCAGTCATTCAAGATGTAGGTGAGTTCAGCCTTTGTGAGGCGACTCGAGCAAGCTGTGTAGACGACACCGGCGTAGTGGCATCCCCAGATCACTTCGAAATATTTGCTGTGGTTTTCCATGCAGACAGCGACGTGGTCTCCAGGTTGCAGTCCCGCCGCACGAAGAACATTGCTGAGGCGAATTGCGGCCTCGTGCAGTTCAAGAAAAGTGGTTATTTTTCCTGTCTCGGCTTGGATGACCGCTGGTCGTTGAGGATGGGTGGCGGCTGTGATTCCTGGGTACATGTCTCCAAACTAATTGAATGACGGCAGTCACACCGCAGTCGCGAGTCTTCTGGTTCGCAACGGGTAATCCGCAGGCATTACTATTATTGTCACGCCACGGGAAAGGGCCACGATGAGCACGACAGAAATCATCAGCAAAGAAGAAACCACAGTTGTTCAACTCGCGGAACAACTCCTTAAGAAATTCCCACCTGCAAAGACACCAGTTGTTGAATTCCTTGGGGCTCAGTTCGATATGGGGCTTGCGTGGGTTAATTTTCCAGTTGGACAGGGTGGACTTGGAATTTCTCCAAAATTCCAAAAAGCTGTTAATGAAATCTTGTATCCGGCCGGCGCACCAAACCCGATGTACCGCAACCCGATTGGTCACGGAATGTGCGGCCCAACAGTCGTCGAGTGGGGCAGCGAAGAACAAAAGAATCGCTACTTGCGTCCTCTTTTCACCGGCGAAGAGATCTGGTGTCAATTGTTTTCAGAGCCAGGCTCTGGTTCAGATTTTGCTGGTCTTTCCTCTAAGGGCGTAAAGGATGGAGAGGAATGGATTGCAAATGGTCAGAAAGTATGGACCACGCTTGCTCATCTTTCTCGCTTCGGACTTCTCGTAGTGCGCACTGATCCTGAGGCTGTAAAGCATGCTGGTCTAACGGCCTTTGTGGTTGATATGCAGGCACCAGGCGTGGAGGTTCGCCCGCTTCGCCAAATGACTGGTGAAGCCGAATTCAACGAAGTGTATTTCACTGATGTTCGCATCGCTGAAGCCGAAATGCTGGGGTCGCCTGGTGATGGATGGCGAGTCAGCCTCACAACGCTGATGAATGAACGCGTTTCTATCGGTGGCTCAATGCCTCAGCGTGGTTCAGGTTCAATCGCATCAGCGGTTCATGCGTGGGAGGCTTTACCTGCTGATCAGCGCGATAGTGCAACTCGCGATGAATTAATGAAGCTATGGATTCGTGCAGAAGTACTTCGACTGACCAATATTCGAGCTAACGCCACCAGAAAAATGGGTACCCCTGGACCTGAGGGTTCCATTGGCAAAATGGCGGGCGCAGATTTGAACAAAGAAACGTATGCGTTCGCCGTCAATCTGCAGGGTGCAAATGGGATGTTGTATGGCTCTTATGCGATGACTCGTCCAGAAACAGCAATGGCTTTTGATGGTATTCAAAAAGCCTTCTTGCGTTCGCGTGCTAACACGATCGAAGGTGGAACCACTGAAGTGATGAAGAACATTCTCGGAGAGCGTGTGTTGGGACTGCCAGGAGATGTTCGCGTTGATCGCGAAATTGCTTGGAACAAAGTCGCACGTAACTAGTCACTAGTCATTAGCCCACGTGGGCAAGAAGTACTCCGCAGTAGGCAGCAAAGAGAGTCGCCAGTAGACCAATTGCTCCGCCAAGTCCCTTGGCGATTTTCGACGTTCCAGTTGAGTGAATCAAAGTTGCGATAATTGCAGTTCCCACCAGCAACATTTTGATACCGAATGTCACCATGTACGCGCTTGATTGGTCGGCCGTATCTATTTCGGCAAGACCCCACGCGCCAGTAAATACAATCAGAATCATTGCTGGCCAGGCAATGGCCGCAAAACCCTTAGCGATATCGGACAGTGCATCTGGGTTTGTCTTTCGCAATTTTGGCACAACACCGGCCAGCACAATTTGTCCGCCGAGCCACACACAAACGGCGAGAATGTGAAGAAAAGTGCGAAGTGAGTCCAAGGTGGGTTGAATCACGGCAGTAAGAGTGTCTCAAGAACAGCACTTGCTGCAAGTGCACGGTCATCCATGCTTGCTGTGGTTAACAACGGTGCGCCCATCATCGCTGTAATGGCAGTATCGATAGCCATTTGTAAATCGCGAATATTGCGTGGGGGAGGAAAGTATTCATCTTCCTCAGTGACGAATATTTCTTCAACCCCTTCTGAAGGTGCAAGAAATTCAAGAACTCCTTGCACTAGTTCTTCGGGCGCAGATGCTCCAGCCGTTACTCCGACAGTTCCGTACAGATCGTTAGGTAGTTCGTCATACGAGTTAATGCGAAAAACCTGCTTGCATCCGGCTTCTATCGCTAGCCGTTCGAGAGCGC